>JAHWKY010000008.1 GCA_019347575.1 Actinomycetota bacterium
CATCTGGTTCAGCCCGCTGGCGACCTCGCCGATCTCGTCACCACTGACGATCGGGACCCGGGCGGTCAGGTCACCCGACCCGAGGCGCTTGTTGGCCTCCACCAGCGGCCGGACCTGGCGCAGGATCGCGCGCGACACCAGCGCCCCGACCGCGACGATGCCGACGAGCGCGAGCAGCAGGACCAGGGTCAGACGCAGGCCCGTGCCCCGGAGGTCGGCGAAGGCCGACTCGGCGGACAGCGTCACGGCCACCGTCCCGCGGACCTCGCCCTGCAGGCCGTACGGGGCGTAGAGGGTGTGCACCTCGGACCCGTCGATCTCGCCGACGACACGGACGAGGCGGTCCGGTTCGGGTCCGGTGTCCGCTGCCACCTCCGGCGTCGTGCCGGTCGCGGCCAGCGGTCGCCCCGACTCCTCGAACAGCGCCAGGCCGCCACCGTCGAGACGTGCCGCGAGGTCGCCCGCCGCCAGTCCTTCCAGGACGCCGCTGATGTCCTGCGCGACGACGGCTGCGCCGACCGGGGCGCACGGGTCGGTGCCGGAGCAGATCGGGGCGGCGATCGCCAGCAACGCGGACGCGTCGGTGGCGACGAACCCGGCGTGCTTGTTCCCGTCCTCGCTCGCCAGTGCCGCGGCGATGAACGTGGTGCCCGCATCGAACGTGATGCCGCTGGGTGTACCGGCCGATCCCAGCGACGCGAGCGGTCTCCCGTCCGTGTCGAGGACCGCGACCGCGTCGAGCTCGCCCTTCAGAGCGACCACGGACCGGAGCAGGTCCGCCGACGCCGCGGGGTCGCCTTCGGTGACGGCGGCCGCCATCCCCTCGAGGTTGGCGGCGAGGTTGGCCGACTCCAGCAGGTACAGCTCGCGCTGCTGCAGCGTGCTGCGAACCTGGAGGGAAGCCTCCTGGAGGTCGCGGTTGAGGGCCGACTGCGCCCGCGACGCCTGATCGCGGATCATGACGAACGCCCCGAACGCTCCGACGATCACCAACAGGGTCGCGAACGGGATGAGCAGCTTCCAGAACAGCCGCAGCTCACGGAACCGGCGGGTCGGGTTCACGGCTCTCTCCTCTCGGGGGCGCTCACAGCGGCACCCAGAAGTCGTGCAGGAACAGGTCGTAGCCGAACAGGCCGTTGTGGTCGTTCTCGTCGAGGTTGTCGGCCTGGCTGGAGAACACCACGGTGCTGCCATCGGACGAGATGAACGACCACCTCGTGCAGCCGTTCGCTGCCTCGCCGGAGGTCGCCACCGACACCCGGGTGGTGGTCCCGGCGACGCGGTCGCGCACGAACGCGTCGGTACCCGGCGCGCAGTTGACGTTGCCCGTCTCCGGGTGGTGCTCACCGGGCGACTCGGGCGCCAGGTTGGAGGCGGCGGACTCGAACGTGACGTAGCGCCCGTCCGCGGAGATCGAGCTGCGGATCTGGTTGAAGTAGATCCGCTGCTCGATCTGCTGGTCGGCCACCTGCGGCTCCCCCGCGGAGTTGACGGTGGCCATCTCCATCACCCCGGTCTCGAGGTCGTAGACGAACACGTCGGCGACGCTGTTGACGTCGCGGGGCCAGAGGTTGGTCGCCTGCGACGAGAACGCGACGAAGCGGCCGTCGTCGGACACGATCGGCACGTACGTCGCCCCGTTGGCGGGCTGGCCGTCGTAGCCCAGGCTCGCGTGGACGGTCTCGCCGGTGCGCAGGTCGCGTGCGTACACCTGCGGTGCCTGGAGGAATCCGGAGTTGTACTGCGGGCCGCCATCGATCGGCTGGATCTCCCCACCGTCCCACGCGCGGTAGACCACGACGTTGCCGTCGGCGGAGATGCTCGGCATGTTCGCGTCGGCGTGCTCCGGCAGCGACGCCAGCATGGTCTCTCCGGTCCAGCGGTCGTGGCGGTACACCGCGGTGACGCTGCGGCTGTCCAACCCGGTGGGTCCCCATCCATCGGGTTCCTCGACCAGGCCACGCATCCAGCTCCAGAACACCACGTAGCGGCCGTCCGGGGTCATGTCGAACTCGCGCAGGAAGTAGCAGGAGTCCCGGACCGGCGGGCCGTCACGACCGCCGAAGCGCTCGCAGATCGCCGCTTCGACGAGCAGCAACGTCTCGGGCGGGGGCGGGGTCCCTTGCTCGCCGTGGCTCGACACCGACACCCGGGTGGTCTGGCCGGTGTGCCGGTCGCGGACGAACAGGTCCCACTCGTCGTTGGTGTCGTTGGGCACCAGGTTGGTCGCGGCGGACCAGAACGCGACGTAGCGGCCGTCGGCCGAGACCGCGTTGCGGACCGCCGAGCCGCTGCGCTCGTTGCCGGGTTCCCCGTCGGAGTTCACCGAGACCTGCTCGGTCACCCCGGTCACCCGGTCGTAGAGGAACACGTCCTGGTACTCGTCATCTCCCAGCGGGACCTGGCTCTCGGCACAGCGGTACGGCCAGGTCGCGGAGTGGTACGACTCGTACACCACGTAGCGGCCGTCGGCGCTCATCGCCGGGTATTTCGCCGGATGCGGGATCGGGAAGTACGGGTGCACGTCGACCGGCAGGCACGACGCCTCCGACCACGTCGCGTCGCCGAGGTGGGGCACACGCGTGGTGGTGCCGAGCGGGTCGAGAGCGAACCGGATCTCACGCGCCCCGAGCGGGGCGCTGACCTGGAAGAAGTAGGTCGTTCCCGCCTCCGCCGGGAACCGCACCCCCGACGCTCCCGACAGCGTGTCGTCGCAGCCGAGCACGTCGAGATCGTCCAGCGACGCCCCGACGAACACCCCCAGGGCCGTGGCGCTGCCGCGGGCCGCGACATGAGCCGTCAGCCCCACGGTCCGCTCGGTCGTGTAGCGGTACCACAGGGTCGGGCCGGCACGAGCACACGAGTCCGGCTCCCCGGGCTGCCGAGAGGCGCTGGACGCGTCCGTCGTCGCGGTGAACGGCACCGATGGGACCTCGTACGCCTCGTCGAAGGTGTCGTTGTCGGGGGGGTGGGTGACCTCGACGCGCGCCGCCGGAACCACCGGCGGATCAGCCTCGGCCGCCAGCGCCGGCGCGCCCGCCGCCGGTCCCGGCGGAGGGGACACAGCGTCAGCATCCGCCGCCGACGGTGCGGCCAGCCCCAGCACCTCGGCGATGAACGCCTCGGTGAGCTGCGCGATCGTCCCCCGCAACGCGGAGTAATCGAGGGCGACGCCCCCCGACGCCCCGCTCAACAGCTCCCGGTCCGGGGTCGACAGCCCCACCTGCACCGCCCCGAACAGCACCAGCCACGCCGCCAACCCCGCACCGACGAGACGCGACGTGGCGAGCGTCCCGAGGCGACGCGCACCCGCAGCGCGGCGAAGTCGTGGAAGGAGGACGATCACGGCAGCACCGCGAAGTCGTGGAAGAACAGGTCGCCGCCCCAGTCGCCGTTGATGTCGTCCTCAACGAGGTTGTCGGCAGCGCTGAAGTAGACAACGGTGCCACCGTCGGCGGAGATGAACGGGGCGGCCGAGCAGCGGTTGCCCGGCTCGCCGGAGCTCGACACCGAGACGAGCAGGGTCGTACCCGCCACGCGGTCGCGGACGAAGACGTCGCTGCCGGCGGGGCAGTTGCCGGCGGCCGTGTCGGGGCCCTGATCACGCCCCGAGTCCGAGTCGAGGTTGCTCGCGGTGGACTCGAAGGCGATGTAACGGCCGTCAGCGGAGATCGAGGGGAAGTGGTCGGCGTACGCGGTCCGCTCGTCGTCGATCTGCTGCTCCTCGGCGGAGTTGACGCTGACGAGCTCGAGTTCCCCACTCCCGAGGTCGGCGACGAACACGTCCGCGACGCCGTTGCGGTCGTGCGGCACGAGGTTGGTCGCCGACGAGGTGAAGGCAACGTAGCGACCATCGTCGGAGATCTTCGGCGGGCCCATGGAGGCGTCGGCGAGCCGGCCGTCGTGCCCGCGGGTCAGCATCCGCGTCTCGCCGGTGGTCAGGTCGCGCACGAACACCTGCGCCCACCACCGGTCGGGGAGCGGTGGTGGGTAGTCCTCGCGGCCCGGCAGCGGCGGATCGTCCTCCCCGCCCGGCAGGGGCTGGAACTGGTCGTGGACGGCGATGTAGGCGATCCGCGTGCCGTCGCTGGAGATGGTGGGGAAGGCTGCGTCCGCCTGGCTGAGTAGCGAGACCTTGATCGTCTCGCCCGTAACGCGGTCGTTGCGGTAGACGGGCTTGCGATCACGGGGCGCGTCGGCGTCCTCGACGAGACCGACGAGGTCGCTGCCGAACACCACGTAGCGACCGTCGGGGGTCATGTCGACGGTCCGGCGCCAGTGACAGCGGTCACGGACGGGGGGGCCGTCCTTGCCCCCGAAGGTCTCGCACCGGCGGTAGTGAAAGTCGTACCAGGGGTCCAACGGCGGAGGCCGGCCCTCCGCCCCGTCGCTCGACAGCGAGACGCGGGTGGTCTCGCCCGCCACCCGGTCGCGCACGAAGAGATCCCACGTACCGTTGGTGTCGTCGGGGACGAGGTTGGAGGCGTTGGACCAGAACGCGACGAAGCGACCGTCGGCCGAGATCGCCGCGCGATATATGCCGCTGCGCTCGTTGCCGGGTTCCTCCTCCGACGAGACCGACACCATCTCGGTGACGCCGGTGACGCGGTCGTACACGAACACGTCGAGGTAGTCATCCGACCCCAGCGGCACGCGGTGCTCGGGACAGTGGTGGGTGAAGGTCTCCGAGTAGTGGTTCGCGAAGACCGCGAACCGGCCGTCGTCGCTCAGCACCGGCGGCTGCGGTGACATGGGAGCCGGGTACGGCCCGAACTCGACGGGTTCGCAGGACGCGTCCGCGAACGTCTCGTCGCTCTGAGACGGCATGCGCGTGGTCGTCCCCAGCGCGTCGAGGCCGAACCGGACCTGGTTCGCGCCGAGCGGCGCAGCGACCTGGAAGCGGTAGGTCGTACCCGCCTCGGCGAGGAAGCGCACCACGGCCGGTCCCGACGCGCTGCCGTCGCAGCCGAGAGCCTCGAGCCGATCGAGGTCGACCCCGACGAAGACCGCGACCGCGGCGGCGCTGCCACGGGCGACCGAGTGGGCCGTCAGGGCGGCGGTGCGGTCGGCCGTGTAGCGGTACCACAGCGTCGGCCCCGTCGCCGCGCACGAGGACGGCTCCCCGCCCTGCCGTGAGGCCGACGACGGGTCCGTCCGCGCCGCGAACGGCACCGACGACACGGGGTACGCGTCGCCGAAGGCGTCGTTGTCCGGCGCATGCACGACCTCGACTTGGCCGGCAGGTGCCACGACGTCCGGTGCCGTGGTCGGTGCGGCTACCGCACCCGGCGCCGGCTGGGGTGCCGGACCGGAGGGTTCCCTCCCGCCGCTCGTCGCGTCGGCCAGTCCGAGCACCTCGGCGATGAACGCCTCGGTGAGCTGCGCGATGGTCCCCCGCAGCGCGCTGTAGTCCAGGGCGGCGCCGGCCGACGCCCCGCTCAGCAGCTCCCGGTCGGGGGTCGACAGCCCGACCTGCACCGCCCCGAACAGCACCAGCCACGCGGCCATGCCGGCACCGAAGAGACGCGAGGTGGCGAGCGCCCCGAGGTGACGCGCACCCGCGACCCCCGGGCTCCGCTCGGTCCGCTGCGACGCTGCCATGCGATGCTCTCGTACCTCCCCCGGGGCGGTTCGACGCGGGCGCGCCCGGAACCTGCCTCAGCGGGTCACGTGGACCCTCCACGTAGCATCGTTCCATCGCGTGGAACACCCGGTCGTGCCCGGGAACAGGGCCCGCCGCGACGGCGCGAGTTCAGGGCCGCAGCGACGATGCGTCGAGCTCGAGGTCCAGGACCGAGGCGACCCGTGCGATGTCCGCGTCGTGCGCGAGCAGCGTGGCGCCGTGCCGGTCAGCGACCGCCACGATCATGCAGTCGACCATCCCCCGTGGGGTGATCCTCGCCCTACGACAGCCGCGGTAGATCCGAACCGCCCCGTCGAAGTCGGTGACCGCATCGAAGCGCAGCAGATCGAAGCGCTTCAGGAGCCGCCGCAGGTCCGCCTCACGGGCGTCATCGCGTGCGCCGGCGAGGACCTCCATCACCACGGGCTCGGTGACCGCGACGGCGCCATCCTCCGCGATCAGCTCGGCGAGGCGGAGGTCGGCCCGACTGCCGGTGGCGCGGTCGTACTCCACCCACGCCGAGGTGTCGACGAGGATCACGACCCGTCGGGCGGTGGCACGTCCTCGGGTGCTTCGGCGATGGCGTGTGCCCCGCGCATCGCCCTCGCCTCATCGCGCGTCATCGGTTGCCCGGCCAGACGCCGCAGCGCCAGGTCGACCGCCTCGGTCTTGGTGCGCAGCCCGTAGCGGCGCATGATCGCCTCGACGTACGCGTCCTCGATCTCGATGTTGGTCCGGGTCCTCGCCATACACCTATCGTACACGTGAGGTGCACGACAGGTGTACGGCGTACGGTGTGCGGCCGCGGTCGCCGCGCTGAGGTCAGTCCAGCCAGAACGCGTTCGGGGCGCGGCGCCCCGTGAAGTCGGAGACCGGCCGGCCCTCGATCCTGTAGGGGACGCTGCCCATCGTCAGCGGGTCGTAGGTGCCCTGCCCGATCGAGGAGCGGTCGGCGGAGCCGTCGAACACCTCGGCGGTCAGCCGCTCGGCCGCGGTCCGATCACGCTGGAGGTGCAGATCGAACCAGGCTAGCCCTCCTCGGCGATGCGCTGCAGCAGCGACCAGTACCCCGGCACCGCTCCAGCCGCGCCATAGCCAGGTGTGAAGACCAGCCCGGGGTAGTTGCCGCGTTCGAGGGGTGCGAACAGCCGCACCTCGAGTGTCGCGCCGTAGCGGTTGTCGAACGTCGTCTCGAGCATGCGCCCGCGCGTGCCATCCCAGTCGTGGCGGTACACGTCGAGCCAGTAGCGCCAGCCCTCCTCGGTCCCCAGAGCGGCGCCGATCCCGGGCTCCCGCAGCCGCATCATGTAGTCGGGGTTGAGCATCTGGTCGCGCGCGGTGGCCCCGATGTTCTGGGGCGCCATCAACCGCTCGGGCTCGACCGGGGGTGCCGCCTGGAACGCCAGCAGCAGCGCGGCGAGCAGAGCCATTGTGGATCCGTGGCGGTAGCGCATGTCGTCTCCCCTCGTGGAGGTGTGCTACCGGCGGGGCGTGCCCTCACCTGGAACGGCTGGGCTCCACTCGGAACGGTCTGCTGGCACCCGGTCGGGACGGATCAGAACGGCGTAGCAGCAGTCCGCAGCGGCGGGCGGGAAGCTCGACCCCGACGGGTGACGTCACGACAGCTCCCAGTCGACCGGCACCTCCGGGTCGTAGCAGCAGAACGTCCCGGTGCGGACCGAGCGGTCGAGGTGGCGGCCGAGCTCGGGGTGCACCTCCTCGATGCGCCTGACCGCACGCCGGATCCCGCGTGTGACCGAGATGCGGGCCCGCTCGACGTCCGAGGAGACGGGGCGGTCGCGACCCCCCAGCCCGACCGCCCCGGCCAGCTGCTCGGTAAGCAACTGGAGCTCCTCGCGAGCCCTCGCCGCTCGCTCCTGGTCACCGAACTCCTCCGCCTCCTCGATGTCGTCCTGCAGCGCCTCCATGCGGTCGCGATACGCCCGCTTGGCGGCACCGTCAAGGGCCGGCCCTGTACCCGTGCCCGCCTGCGCCTGTAGACCTTCCTGAGCAGCTGCCGCAGATGTGACCTCGGGGCGGTGGCCCGCACGCGCGGCGACGAGCTCCGCCGCGAGCACCTCACGCCCCGGCGCCGCCAGCAGCTCGGCTAGATCGGCGAGGCCCTTTAGGTCGGCGACGTGCGCCGTCCGGCCCTCGAAATCGAGCTTCCAGAACTCCCCGGACCGACTGAACGTGCCCGACGCGACGCCCTCACTGTCGCTCGCGGCTCGTGAGTCGGACGGCGCGCTTCCGGGCCCACGGATCTGCGACAGCAGCACCTCGGCCAGGTGCGGCGGGAACACCAGCTCGCCCGCAGCGACACGACGGATCGCGTCGGCCACCTCCGGTGCACCGGCCGTCTTCAGCAGGTAGCCGGAGGCGCCGGCCTCGACCGCGCCGACCACCTTGGCGCGGTCGTCGAAGGACGACAGGAACAGCACCCTGACCGTCGGGAGCTCGGCGACGATGCGCCGCGTCGCGGCTACCCCGTCGATGCCAGGCAGGTCGACGTCCATCACGACGACGTCAGGTGCCGCGCCGGTGATCGCCTCCACAGCCGACTCACCGTCGTCAGCCTCGGCGATGACCTGACCGGCCCCCTGGCGCTCGATGACCTTCCGCAACGTCTCTCGCCAGAGCGGGTGATCGTCCACGAGCATGACGGTGGGGACCCCGCTGCTGGGGTTCTCGGCTCCGCGTGACGGTTGCATGTGGCCGGCACCTTCCCCCTTGCCGGTTCGACATCGTTCCCACGCGCTCCTGCGTGGCGTCGATCCGGGACGGTCTCTCAGGCCATCGTTCCATCGCGTGGAACGGGCCGCCAGTACGGGGAACGCCTCGAACGTGACGGAGCCGTTCGTTCGAGTCGGCGATCACCTCTCGGGCGGTGGTGGCGAGTAGGTCCTGATCGTCGGGTAGGCGAACTGGACCCGCGGCTCGAGGTGGAACGCGTCGAGGATGGCGCGCCAGATCTGCTGCTCGACGCCCCGACGGGTCCTCACCTCGACGAGGACCCGGCCCGTGAGCAGCACACCCGACGTCTCGACCCGCACGTACACCGTCGGCTCGAGGTGGCGGTAGCGGATCTTGTAGGCCGAGGCGGCCTCGCGGATCTGTCGGCCAGCGGCCTCGCTGACGTCCGGGGAGTGCGCGTTCATCGCCTCGAGGATCAGCTCCTCGGCGCGATGCCAGTCGGACTCGAACGTGACGAGCACCGGCAGCTCGTGCCAGACGTAGCTGAACCCCTCGGTGTAGGACCCGATGGGCTCGGTGAACACCTTGCCGTTCGGGACGTGCACGATGCGGCCGGTGGACTGGTCGGCGTCGACCCAGTTCCCGATCTCGAGCAGCGAGAAGCGGAACATGCGCACGTCGACGACGTCGCCCTTGTGCCCCGCGATCTCGATGCGGTCGTCGACGCGGAGGGGACGACGCAGCACGATGTAGACCCATCCCGCGAAGTTCTTGAGCACGTCCGACAGCGCGATGGCGATACCGGCCGCGGTCAGACCGAGGAACGTGCCGAGACCGCCGAGCGCCTCGAACCAGATCGCGACGACCGCGATGACGCCGACGAGGACGGCGACGTAGGTCGTGCCCTTGCGTGTGCGGTAGAGGATCTCGATGTCGTCCGGTGAGCGTCGGATCAACGCTCGGGCGACGATCGTCCGCCCCAGGATCAGCACGAGGATCACGACCCCCGTGAGGATGAGCTTGGTGTGGGTCGTGGACGACAGCCCGAGCCACTCGGTCAGACCCTCCACGCACCGCCTCCGGAACCGCCGCGTCCGGCGCCTACGGTAGTGCGCTCACGCCGCTGGCTCCGTCAGGGGCGTACGACGTCGCAGACGGAGGTGATCGTGCCGGACGGTGAGGAGGCGAGGCCACCGCTGCTGCTCATCTTCGCCATCACCGCGACGGGGATCACCGGCAACACCCTGGTCGCACCCGTGATCCCCGATCTGGTCGACGGGCTGGGTGCGTCGCGGTCACTGGCGGGACTCGTGCTGTCGGCCGCCACCCTGCCCGGCATCGCACTCGCCCCGGTCATCGGGCTGCTGGCCGACCGGTTCGGTCGCCGCGAGGTGCTCGCCCCGTGCCTCGCGTTGTTCGGAGTCGCCGGGGCGCTCGCCGGCCTCGCTCCGAACTTCTGGGTGCTCATCGTCGCTCGCTTCCTCCAGGGCGCCGGCTCGGCCGGGTTGGTCAACCTCGCGGTGGTCCTCATCGGCGACAACTGGGACGGCACCGAGCGGGCCACGGTGATGGGCCGCAACTCCGCAGTGCTGACCGTCGGTGTCGCGGTCCTGCCCCCGTTGGGAGGTGGCCTCGCCGAGCTCGGCGGGTTCCGCGCCCCGTTCGTGATCTACCCCGTCTCGCTCATCACCGCGTGGGCGGTCCTGCGCTACCTGCCGCGCACGCCACGCAGCGACGTCCGCATCGCCGAGCGCTTCCGTGGTGCGCTGCCCTACCTGCGCGAACCCGGCGCGCTCGCGCTGTTCGCCACCGCCGCGATCCTGTTCGTAACGATCTTCGGTGTGCTGCTGACCGTGCTGCCGCTGTACCTGCAGGACACGTTCGGGATGGGCGCAGGGCTGCGGGGCGTGCTGCTCGGCCTGCCCGCGATCACGGCCACCGTCGTGGCCTTGAACCTCGGCCGCATCACCGCACGTCGGGGGCGGAGAGGCGTCGTGCGGGCATCGCTGGTCGTGTACGCGGTCGCGTTGGCGGCGCTCACGGCCGGCGCGAGCCTGATCGTGATCGTCCCGGCGCTCCTGGTGTTCGGGGCGGGTGAGGGGCTGCTGCTGCCGACCCTGCAGGACGCGGCCGCCGGTCACGCCCCGACCGAGTCACGCGGGACGGTCGTCGCGACCTTCGTCAGCGCGGCGAGGTTCGGTCAGACGGTCGGGCCGATCGGGGCGAGCGCGATGTACGACGACGTCGGGGCGCGGGCGACCTTCGCCGCCGGAGGCGTGCTCCTGACCGCGGCGCTCGCGACCATCGCGCCCCGCGCGGTCTCGCAGCCCGACGCCTCCGTCGAGCCCCGGGTCCCGCAGCGATGACGACGAGGTTGAAGAGTTGGGTACGCGTACACGTACTCAACGCTTCAACGCCGATCAGGTGGGGAGGTAGCGCTTGAGCTCGCGCTTGGCCAGCGACATCTCGTGGACCTCATCGGGTCCGTCGGCCATGCGCAGCGTCCGCGCGTGCACCCACATCATCGCGAGCGGCGTGTCGTCGGTGAACCCCATCGCCCCGTGCGCCTGGATGGCCTTGTCGATGACCCACTCGGCCATGGACGGGGCGACGATCTTGATCGCGCTGACCTCGACGCGCGCACCCTTGACGCCGACGGTGTCCATCAGCCAGGCGGTCTTCATGACGAGCAGGCGCGCCTGCTCGATGCGGACCCGTGCCTGCGCGATCCACTGCTGGATGACGCCCTGCCGGGCGAGCGGCTTGCCGAACGCCTCGCGCGCGATGACGCGTTCGCACATCAGGTCGAAGGCTCGCTCGGCCATCCCGATGAGCCGCATGCAGTGGTGGATGCGCCCCGGTCCGAGCCGAGCCTGCGCCAGGCCGAAGCCGCCTCCCTCCTCACCGATGAGGTTGGACACCGGGACGCGGACGTCCTCGAAAGCCAGCTCGGGATGGCCCCCCTTGGGGTCGAGCGCCCCGTAGACCGGCAGCTCACGCACGATGCGGACACCGGGGGTCTCCATCGGCACGAGCACGAAGCTCTGCTGGTGGTAGGGGTCGGCGTCGGGGTCGGTCTTGCCCATGAAGATGCAGATGGCGGCGTCGGCGTGGCCTGCTCCTGACGTGAACCACTTGCGCCCGTTGATGACGTAGTCGTCGCCGTCGCGCTCGATGCGGCTCTGGATGTTGGTCGCGTCGGAGCTGGCGACGTCGGGCTCGGTCATCGCGAAGCAGGAGCGGATCTCGCCCTCGAGCAGCGGCACGAGCCAGCGCTCCTGCTGCTCCGGCGTGCCGAACTCGGCGAGGATCTCCATGTTGCCGGTGTCGGGCGCGGAGCAGTTGCACGCCTCCGGTGCCAGCATCGGCGAGCGGCCCATGATCTCGCACAGCGGGGCGTACTCGCGGTTGGTCAGCCCGGCGCCCCACTTCTCGTTGGGCAGGAAGAGGTTCCACAGCCCGCGCTTGCGCGCCTCGAGCTTGAGCTCTGCCAGGATCGGCGGCGTCGCGTGCCGGTCACCGCTGGCCTCGAGCTGCTCGCGGTAGACGGGCTCAGCGGGGTAGACGCTCGCGTCCATGAAGTCCGCCAGCTCCTCCTGGAGCTGCTTCGTGCGGTCGGACAGCTCGAACTCCACGGGGCGCCTCCGGGTATGGCGGATGGACCCCGACGCTAGCGCCCGGAAGGCAACAGAAGGGTCCCCCGACGATGCACAGCCGCCGACACCGCGCTGTCGGCGGCGGGTAACAACGAAGCCCGGATCGACGACGCGGAGCGGCGTCGCCAGAGGAAGGACCGCGCTCTCGGCTGCGGGGGGATGGCGAGGGCCGGATCGACGACGCGGAGCGGCGTCGCCAATAAATGGTGTCGCCCCGGTCGACGTCCCCCCCTCTCGGGGGTTCTGCCTACCGGGGCAACGCGGGGGACAGTAGGCGCTCGGTCGACCCTTGGCAAGAGGAGATCCGGACGTGACCGCGGGGCGCACGGAGGAACCGACGCACGTGCGCCACGCGTTCGGGTCGCGCCCTACTCGGAGGCCGGCCCTTCGAAGGCAGGGGGGCGCTTCTCGCGGATGGCGGCCATGCCCTCGCGGACGTCGGGGCCCGAGAAGCCCAGGAACTCGTAGGCGAGGGACGCGTCGAAGGTCGGACCGAACGTCCGCAGCCAGTTGTTGAGGGTCAGCTTGGTGAACCGGATGGCGGACTGGCTGCTGGCGGCGAGCTTGCGGGCGACCTCCAGCGCCCGATCGCGGGTCGCGCCGTCGTCGACGACGAGGGAGACGAGTCCGATGCGCTCGGCTTCCTCCCCCGACACCGGCTCGCACGTCAGCAGGTGGTACTTGGCCTTGGCCATGCCGCACAGCAGCGGCCACACGATGGCGGCGTGGTCGCCTGCGGCGACGCCGAGGCGCGTGTGCCCGTCGATGATGCGCGCGCTGCGCCCCGCGATCGAGATGTCGGCGAGCAGCCCGACGACCAGGCCGGCACCGACGGCCGGACCTTCCATCGCGGAGACGATCGGCTTGGCGCAGTTGATGACGTTGTAGACCAGGTCCCGTGCCTCGCGCAGCACGCGGATGCGTGTGGCGAAGTCGTCGGCCATGTCGCGGACGAGATCCAGGTCGCCCCCGCTCGAGTAGACCTCACCCTCGCCTCGGATGATCGCGACGCGCGTCTCCGGGTCGCGATCGACCTCGAGCCACACCTCCGCGAGCTCGCGGTGACCGTCGTGGTCGAGTGAGTTGAGCCGACCGGGGTTGTCCATGATGATCTCGAGCAGGTGCTGCTCGGGGCGTTCGATGCGCAGGTTGGTGAAGCGTGCGTAGCGATCGTCGGTCACGGCTCGAGCCTCCTCGGATGCGTCGCATCCTGACACACCGGCGCGCACCGACTAGACCACGCGAGCGACCTTGGCAAGAAGAAGATGTAGAAGTTGCTGCATTCCTGACCGAACTACCCGTAGTCTTCCGCGTGGCAGCCACTCCGTCAGGGAGGGATCGCGTGGCACCAGCGAAGAAGTCGGCCAAGAAGAAGACCACCAAGAAGGCCCCGGCCAAGAAGAAGTCGCCTGCGAAGAAGAAGGCGACGAAGAAGAAGGCCCCGGCCAAGAAGAAGTCGACGAAGAAGGCCCCGGCCAAGAAGAAGGCCAGCAAGAAGAAGGCCACGAAGAAGAAGGCCCCGGCCAAGAAGAAGTCGACGAAGAAGGCCCCGGCCAAGAAGAAGGCCACCAAGCGCAAGTCGACGAAGAAGAAGTAACTGGCCAGACCCCACGGAACCCCCGGCACCCGCCGGGGGTTCCCTCGTCTACGGGTGACCCGACCGATCAGTCGAGGTCGCGGACCTCGGCGTACCGCACCATCGCGAGCAGGAACGCGCCGTACAGCCCGAACCCGAGCGCGACCGCCCCGACGAGCCAGGGCCCGTGCGCGGTCCCGCTCAGCTCACGCAGTGCGCCGTCGAGCCCGACACCTCCCGAGTCGAAGGTCAGCGCGGAGTGCACGATGAACGCGCCGACGAGTCCGAAGCCGAGGGCGCGCCCCGCATGCCCGGCCGACCCCAGTGGCTCGAGCCACGCCCGGGTCGCGTCACCGATGCGGCGTTCCTCGAGATCCTCGAGGAAGCTGCGGCTGATGGCTTGGTAGCCCTGGTACGCGGCGATCCCGAGCACGACGACGCCGACGCCCGCGACGATCCACGCTCCCCCGGTCCACTCGAGGACCGTCCTCGTCACCGACCGCTCGCTGCTGGTTCCACCACCCGCACCGACCGCCTCACGTGCGGTGAGCAGGGCGAGACCGGTGTACAGCAGCGCGCGGAACGCGAACGCGACGCGCATGGCCCAGGCGGGGAGGTCACGTTCCTCGCGCGGTCCGCGGTAGGCCTGCACCGCCCGCCACACGGCGTACGCGGCGAAGGCGACCGTAAGCGCGATGAGCAGCGCGCGACCGAACGGCTGCTTGGCGATGGCCTCGATCGCACCCTGGGCACTGGCGTTGCCCGATCCCCGCGATCCGCCGAGCACGACCTGCGCCGCCAGGACGGCCAGGACGGCGTAGAGCAGGCCACGTCCGGCGAGGCCAGCGCGTGCGAGCCGTTCGAGCGTCGCGTCGTCGACCAAGCGTTGCCCCACCGCCCTACCTCCCTCCACGGTCCGCTCGCCGAGCGCTCCTCGGCCCGGCGATGAGTATGCCGAGGCGCGGAGGCGTGGGGCCGCCCCCCGCCCTACCCGCGTCGGTGTCCCTGCCGCTCGTGCGGACGAACGGCCGGGGAGGCTCGGTGCCCTGCCGGGTCGATACTCGGATGAAGCTGCGCTGCGAGAGGTGCTGTGTCCGCCGAGGCTGAACGGCCCGTGCTCGAGCGCGTCGACGCCGACGCGGAGTCTGCGGCTGCCCCGGAAGCCGGACACCAGGAGGGCGCTCGCCGTCGACGCCCGACCGGCGAACCCCCTCCACTACCGGCTGCCCAGCGCTGGCGTGGGTACCGCTGGGGGATCGTGGCCTTCATCGCTGCGGTTGCTTCGCTGTTCGCGCTGGCGTACAGCGACAGCGATGTCGTCGCCCGCGCCGACGAGGCGCTCAACCGGGGCGCGGTGGCGCTGCGCACGGACCTGAGCGTCGCGCTCGCGGAGGTCCTCTCGGGTCTGACCAACGAGTGGACCCTGCGGATCCTGCGGTGGGGGACCATCGCGGTGCTGCTCGCTGTCCGGCGCATCCGTCACCTGCTGGTCTTCGTGGGCGCGATCCTCGTGGTCGAGTGGGCGACCGCCCTCCTCAACTACGCGATCACGCGACCCCGGCCGATGGTCCCGATCGTCGGTGCGTGGGAGGGCTTCAGCCACCCGTCCCGTCCCGTCGCGGGCCTGGTCGTGACGCTCATCGGTATGCGCAGCGTGCTCGTCCCGCCCGGCCCGTGGCGCGGTCGCGTCGCCTCGATCATCGGAGTTCTGACCGCGGTGGTCGGGATCGCGCGCGTCCTGCTGGGCGTCGACCACCCGACCGACGTGCTCGTCGCAGCCGCCCTCGGCGCCGGCGTCGGGTTCCTCGCGTTGCGACTCCTCGCACCGAGCAACATCGTGCCGGTGGTGTACCGGAGGGGGGAGACCGCCCACGTCGACCTGACGCCGGAGCGCCTCGCCGCGATCCGTGACGCCGCCCGCGACCAACTCGGCCTCGCGGTCGCCGACATCGAACTGCACGCGACGGAAGGATCAGCCGGATCGACGCCGCTGCGGGTGCAGCTCGCAGACCCGAGTACGGAGCGAGACACCGTCTTCGCCAAGCTCTACACCCACCACCACGTGCGCTCCGATCGCTCGTACAAGTTGGGGCGCCTGCTGCTCTACGGGGCGTTGGAGGACGAGGCACCGTTCGCGAGCGTGCGCCACCTCGTGCTCTACGAGGACCACATGACGCGGGTCATGCGCGACGCCGGGCTGCCGGTACCGGCGCCGCTCGGGATCATCGAGATCACCCCGGCACGCGAGTACGCGATCCTGTTCGAGTACCTCGCCGACGGTGACGAGCTCGACGCGGTCGAGGTGGACGAGGAGCTGATCGACCAGGCCTGGAGCTGGTCCAGAACCTGTGGGGCGCAGGGATCGCTCACCGCGACCTCAAGCCGGGCAACCTGCTGGTCGTCGACGGGGACCTCCGACTGGTCGACACCGCCTTCGCACAGGTGCGCCCTTCCCCGTGGCGGCAGGCGGTCGATCTCGGGGCGATGATGCTCGTGCTCGCGCTGGGGTCGGACGCCGAGACCGTCTACGCGCGTGCGAGCGAGCGCTTCAGCCAGGAGGAACTCGGCGAGGCGTTCGCGGCCACGCGCGGGTTCGCCATACCGGCTCAGCTCCGCGACAGGCTCGAGGTCGATGGCCGCGACCTGCTCGGCCGCTTCCGCGAGCTGGCGCCCGCGCACGCCCCGATCCGCATGCACCGGTGGGGGCGGCGGCGGATCGCAGCCGCCGTCGGCGTGGTCCTGGCCGCGGCGCTGTTCGGGGGGCTGACGTGGGTGTCGTTCACGACGGCGGGGATGCTGTGAAGACGTCGACTCTCGCCGTCGTGTTCGCGCTGGCGGTCAGCGTCGGCTGTGAAGGCGACCTGCCCGCCTCAGCGCCGACGTGCGATGCCCTCGAGACCGTCGCGACGCAGGCACAGGCGTTGCCCGCTGCCGAGCAGCTCCCCTGCCTGGAGGAGGTCCCCCTCGGCTGGACCGTCACGACGTTCGAGGTCGAGCGCGGCGTCGCCAGCTTCAACCTCAGTCACGACATCGCGGGGAGCGACGTCGTCGTGGTGGCACTGATGGAGCGATGCGTCTCCGCCGAGCAAGCCGAGCCGGTCGAGCTCGCGCCCGGCGAGGACCAGGAGCGGATCCACGTGCAGTCTCAGACCACGTACGAGGCCGAGCGCTTCCACGCGATCGAGGGTGGCTGCATCGTCACGACCCTCGCGTTCGACGGAGAAGGGTGGGGTAACGCGCTCGAGCAGATCGAGCCCGTGCTGACGACCACACCACGTGACGTTCTCGCGGAACGCCTCCGTGAAGCGTCCGATGGCGCGCTGGACCTCGACCGCATGCGACGTTGACCCGGCGGAGGCCACGGCGCCGCCGCGAACCTGGTCACGTCCGTGACGCGGAGCGCTCGACGTCATCTGGCCCCACCGACGCACCGTCCTCACCCTCGCGCCAATCGCTGCGGTGGCGCCACACGAGGTAGGTGAGCCCGCCGAGCGGCACGGGAAGCAGGTAGGTCAGAGTGCGGAAGGCCAGCACAGCGGCCACGACCAGGCTCTTGTCCGCCCCCATCGCCACGAACGCCCCGACGTAGCCCAGCTCGATCATGCCGACCGCTCCTGGCGTCAGGGGGATGGCGGTGACGAGCCGAGCGAACGCGAACCCGGCCAGCGCCTCCGCGAAGCTCAGCTCGTCCGCGCCGACACCAACGAGGCGCAGCGTGGTGTACAGCACAGCGAACAGCGACAGATGTCCGACCACCGTGGCGATCGTCAGGACGTGCCACCGGCGCTGGAGCAGCTCGATGGAGTCCTCGCGGAAGCGTGCCGCCTTGTCGTCCCAGTCCTGGACCGGGCCCTTGCCGGCGAGACCGATGATCTTCGAAGCGACGTTCCCGGCCACCGCGCCGACCCGGCGTGCCAACTCCTCGCTACGGAGCACGAGGTAGAGGAGGACGACCGCGACACCGAGGACGAGCAGTCCGATGACGCTGACGACGGCCAGACGGCCGTTCCCTCCGCCGGTGAGCGCCAGCAGAGCCAGTGCGACGATCGGCATCCCGAGCTTGACGAAGTTGTTCCACACGGCGGTCACGAGCACGTAGCGCCCGATCTCGCCTGGGGCGAAGTCCCACGATGCGAGCATCGCCGTCGACACGCCCACGCCCACTCCCCCGCCGGCGGGGACGGTGTTGGCCACCGCGGTGGACGAGAGGTTGACGGTCGCCGCTTGGCCGAAGCTCAGGCCGGGCAGCGCCGCCATCGTGACCCACCAGTAGGTCACCTGGTTCCACAGCGTCACGGCGGCGAGACCGGTCCACGCGAGCGCGCCGATATCGCGGAGGTGGCGCCACACCTCCCGCATGTCGGTGATCCTCGGAAGGACGCCCACGAAGATCCCGACGACGATCGCGACCGCGAGCGCGGCCTTCAACATCCTCGTCGTGCGTGACGGGTCCGATGAACCGGACACGGGACCTCCCCTGGGACCGCTCCAATGTGCCCGAGCCGATCGTCTGACGTGCCCTGACCACGCGGCCATCCGGGCCGTGACCGGCCCGCAGCTACCTTCCCCGTCACGCCGCCCCATCGTCGGGTGCCAGGAGCGTTCTGTGCCGGAGAAGTACGCGGACTCTCCGATGCGTCGTCAGCGCGTCCGACACGCCTCGGACGTGGTCCGCGTCGCGGTCGGGGTCATCACCCTCGCGCTCGCGTCACTGCCCATCCGACCCGACCGCGTCGGGCGCTCGGAGACCGGCGCCTTCGACCTGATCAACGGCATCACGGACCTCGTCTACGCCCCCGTCTGGGTGGTCATGCAGCTCGGGGCGTTCTTCGCGGTACCGGTGCTGGTCGTGCTCGCGCTGATCCTCGGACGTCGGCGGCTCGCGCTCGACCTGGGTGTCGTCGGCACGGCGTCGTGGCTCATCGGCCGGGTCCTCAAGGACGCGTTCGGCCGGCCGCGCCCCGGTGGGCTGCTCGAGATCGTCACGGTCCGCGGCAGCGAGGCTGTGGGCATGGGCTTCGTCTCGGGCCACACCGCGGTCGCCGTCGGTCTCGCGACAGCGGCGGCCCCTCACCTGCCGCGGCGCTACCGCTGGATCCTGTGGGTGCTGGCGAGCGTGGTCGGGTTGTCGCGGATCTACGTCGGGGCACACCTGCCGCTGGATGTCGTCGGTGGTGCGGGGCTGGGGTTCGCGGTCGGGGCGCTGTTCCGCCTCACCATCGGCACGCCCACCGGTCGCCCCGAACCGGCACGTGTCGAGGCCACCCTCACGAAGCTGGGGTTCGGCATCAGCAGGCTGGAACCAGCTCACGTGCCCGCACACGTCTCCGCTCCCTACCACGCCCACCTCGACGACGGCAGCCAGGTGTTCATCAAGCTGGTCGCGGAGGAGATCCCCGACCGCGACCTGATCTACCGCGCGTGGCGCGCGGTCGCCCGCCGCCGATCGAAGCACGAGCAGCGCTTCCGCTCGCCACGCTCGCAGGTCGATCACGAGGCCGCGCTCGCGCTCGCGGCGGAACGCGCCGGCGTGCGCACACCAGAGGTGATCGCGGCCCGCAGCCTCGACGGAGGAACGGGCCTCCTGGCGTTCCGGTGGGTCGAGGGCCAGTCGATGGAGGCGAGCGCGTCGGTATCGCGCGACGACCTGAGTGCGTTCTGGGAGCAGGTCGACACGCTGCACCGGGCGGGCATCGCTCACGGCGGACTCGTCGGTGCGAACGTGATCCTCGGAGAGGCGGGGCCGTGGCTGGTCGACTTCGGCTACGCCGAGATGCTCGCCGACGACCTGCTCCTCGAGGAGGACGTGCTCGAAGCGCTGATCTCGCTGTCGCTGCGGTACGGACCGGATGAGGTCGTCGCCACCGCGCTCGAGGTGCTCGGACCCGACCGCGTCGACCGGGCTCTGGCTCATGGTGACGACGCCCGCCTCAGCCCGGCGACGACCGAGGAGTTGCGCGACCAGCCGGAGGTGCTCGATCGGCTCGTCGCCGTGCGCGCGTCCACGAGCGTCGCCCCCGAACGCAGCTGACATCCCTGGCGGGGCCGTACCCTCCCTGACCGTGCTGACCGTCGCCAACATCTCCAAGAGCTACGCCGCCCAGGACGTGCTGAACGGGGTGACCCTCCAGGTCGACCGGGGCCGGCGGATCGCCATCGTCGGCCCCAACGGAGCCGGCAAGACGACGCTGCTCCGGATCATCGCCGGCACCGAGCAGCCCGACTCGGGGAGCGTGCAACGCGCGGGCGGCGTGACCGTGGGCTTCCTCCGTCAGGACGTCGCCGAGACGCGCGGCCACTCGGTCCTCGAGGAGGTGCTGCGGGGCGCCGAGGGGCTGCGCCGGCTCGAGGCACGCATGCGCCAGATCGAGGCGCAGCTCGAGGACGCCGACGAGGCGGTGCGCGCACCGCTGCTCGAGGAGTACGGAGCGGTCCAGACCCGCTTCGAGTCGCACGGCGGCTACGACGTCGAGGTCGAGGCGCAGCGCATCCTCGGCGGCCTCGGTTTCACGCCCGAGCGCATCGAACGGGACGTCGGCGAGCTGTCGGGCGGATGGATGATGCGGGTCACGCTCGCCCGACTGCTGCTGTCCTCACCGGACGTGCTCCTCCTCGACGAGCCCAGCAACCACCTCGACCTCGGCTCGGTCGTGTGGCTAGAGGACTTCGTGCGGCGCTACGACGGGGCGGTCGTGCTCGTCAGCCACGACCGGGAGTTCCTCAACAACGTCTGCGATCGGATCGTGGAGCTCGACGGGGGCCACGCGACCACGTACACGGGCAACTACGAGTCGTTCGTGGAACAGCGTCAGCAGCGCATGGAGCAGCTCATCGCCGCACGCAAGGCACAGGATGCCAAGGTGGAGCAGCTGCAGCGCTTCGTCGACCGCTTCCGCTACAAGAAGACCAAGGCGAAACAGGCGCAGGCCAAGCTCACCCAGATCGACCGCATCAAGGCCGAGCGCGTCGACGTGCCGAGCGGTCGGAGCAAGAAGGCGCGCTTCGGCTTCCCCTCGCCGCCCCGCTCCGGACGGGTGGTCGCCGAGCTGAACGGCGTCCGCAAGGCTTTCGGTGACAACGTCGTGTTCCGCTCGCTCGACCTGGTCATCGAGCGGAACCAGCGCGTGGCGCTGATCGGACCCAACGGCGCGGGCAAGTCGACCCTGCTCAAGCTGCTCGCGGGGGTCGAGGAGGTCGACGGTGGCGAGGTCAAGCTCGGAGGCAACGTGCTCCCCGCGTACCACGCCCAGCACGCTCTCGACGTCCTCGACGAGGACCGCACCGTCAGCGAGGAGTTCCGTGCCGCGGTGGACGCCCGTGGCGGTGGTCGGCTCGACGCCCGCCGCATACTCGGTTCGTTCCTCTTCTCCGGCGACGAGGTGGACAAGGAGGTGAGGGTCCTGTCGGGTGGAGAGAAGGCGCGGCTGTCGCTCGCCGAGCTCATGTCGTTCCCGGCCAACCTGCTGCTGCTCGACGAGCCCACCAACCACCTCGACATGACCAGCCGTGACGTGCTCGAGGACGCGCTGCTGGAGTACGAGGGAACCGTCGTGCTGGTGACCCACGACCGGCACCTGATCCGGGCGGTCGCCGACCACATCATCGAGCTCCGCGACGGCGGAGCCACGGTGCACCTCGGGGATTGGGACGACTACCTCGACCGGCTCGGGATCGACGACGAACGGGGTGCCGTCGGTGGGGTCGCCGCCGCGTCTTCGGTGACCGGCAGCGATGCGCCCGCCGATCGCAAGAAGCAGAAGCGGCACGAGGCCGAGCGCCGCAACCGCCTCCACCGCGAGACCAAGCAGCTACGTGACGCGGTCGAGCGGATCGAGCGGTCCCTCGTGGCGGCGGAGCAGGAGGTCGCCGACCTGACCCGCGAGCTGGCCGACCCCGACGTCTACGCGGACGGGGCGCGGGTCAAGGAGCTGGTCCGTCGGCAGGGCGAGGCCAAGGACCGTGCCGCCGCGCTCATGGAGCAGTGGGAGGACGCCTCGGTGGCGCTGGAGGAAGCGACCGCCCGGATCGAGCGCGAGGCCGCGGGGCGCTGACCGGGAGCAGCTACCCGCGCTCAGCGCGGTGAACTGCTCCCGCTCGTGGGGCGAGGTCGACGTCCGGCCACGGGTGTCCTGCACGCCGGCAGGAACCGGTCCGTACGCTGGGGCCATGCCCGCGACACAGCTCACCGATGGCGTGCTGAGCTGGGCCGGCGACCTCGACGAGGGCACCGTCCAGCAGGCGCGCAACACCGCGCAGGTCCCGGTGGTGACGGGGCACGTCGCACTCATGCCCGATGCCCACCTGGGCTACGGGGCGACGGTCGGATCGGTGATCCCGACCGAGGGAGCGATCATCCCCTCGGCCGTGGGGGTGGACATCGGGTGTGGGATGGTCGCGGTCGAGACCGACCTCGACGCGTCCGACCTCCCCGACGACCTGCGGCCGCTGTTGTCGCGCGTAGGGGAAGCGATCCCGGCCGGCGTCGGCCAGGGCCACGACCACGCGCGCGTGGGCGCTGCCTGGCTCGACGAGCAGCCGGACACCCCCGAGCTCGTACAGACGTCGGACCGCGAGCGCCGGCGCGCCGCCGAGCAGTTCGGGACGTTGGGATCGGGCAACCACTTCGTCGAGGTGTGCCTCGACGAGCGGGACACGGTCTGGGCCGTGCTCCACTCGGGCAGCCGCGGGGTGGGCAACACCCTCGCGCAGCGCCACATCGACCGTGCCAAGGGACTGCTGAAGCAGCGACACGAGTCGCTCGCCGACCCCGACCTCGCCTACGTCGTCGAGGGCACCGCCGAGTTCCGTGAGTACGTCAACGACCTCGAGTGGGCCCAGCGCTACGCCTACGCCAACCGCGAGCGCATGGTCGACCTCGTCCTGCACGAGCTGTTCGACGAGGTCGGCAAGGGACGCGAGGTCGATCGGGTGAACTGTCACCACAACTACGCCGCTCGGGAACACCACGACGGTCGCGAGCTGTGGATCACGCGCAAGGGCGCGATCCGTGCCCGCGAGGGCGACCGGGGCGTGATCCCCGGCTCGATGGGCGCGTCGAGCTACATCGTGCGCGGCCTCGGCAACCCTCTCGCCTACGAGTCCGCGGCGCACGGGGCGGGGCGCAAGATGTCGCGGCGGCAGGCCAAGAAGCGCTTCGCGACCACCGACCTGGCCGAGGCGATGGGTGATCGGACCTGGTTGTCGGATCATGCCGGCAAGCTCCTCGACGAGATTCCGGCGGCCTACAAGGACATCGACGAGGTCATGGAGCGCCAGCGCGACCTCGTCCAGGTCGAGCGCCGGCTCCGTCAGGTCCTCAACTACAAGGGCACCTGACCGTCTCTCCGTGGCACTTCGTCCCCCACATCGCCTGGATATCCGACCAGACCGGGGGACGAAGCGCCGAGGGGAGGCGAACTTGAATATCTGGGGGCACTCAGGCGTGCCCACGTATTCAAGCTCGCTCGCGGAGGTAGGCGTCGAGGCCGGGGAGGGCGAACGCGACGCGGCCGTGGCCGTCGGGGCGCAGCAGGCCGCGCTCGATGAGCCGCTGTCGGGCCCAGCCCCACTCCCCCGCTGTGCCGCCGAGCTCCTCGGCGATGCGCCCCGACCGCCGCTCATCCTCACCCAGTGCCGCCACGGCCTCGAGGTAGCGCCGCTCGGTGTCGGGCACCTCGGCGAGCCGGGAGCGGAACACGGCGGCGGCCTCGCGTCTCCCCGCCCGCACCCCCGCCCGCGCCGACTCGACGGAGATGACCTCGTGCTCGCTTCGATCGGCAGCCACGTTCCAGACCTCGTACCCCATGAGCTGGACGAAGTAGGGGTAGCCCCCTGCCGCGTCGAGCACGGACGCCAGCGCATCGCGCGCGAACACGACGCCGTGCTCCTCGGCGGGGATCGTCAGCGCCTCGGTCGCGGCGGCGTCGCTGAGCAACCCGAGCTCGTGCTCGCGCACCCGTTCCGCGTACGTCGACGACGCTGCCCGCATCGCCGAGCGAGCGTGGGCGAGTCCAGCCACCACGGCGAGGATGGGTAGGTGCTGGCCGGGCTCGGGTTCGAACTTCGCGGCACGTTGCAGCGCCGCGAACAGCGGACCCATCTGCTCGGGCGGCATCACCTGGATCTCGTCGATCGTCAGCAGCACGGCGGTGTCGTTGGCCCAGGCCGCCTCGGCCACCGCTTCGAGGACGTCCCCAAGGTCGGTGGCGAGGTCGCCGCTGCGGCCGCGCGCGCTCGCGTCGACCTCGACGCCCAGCTCCAGGCCGGCGTGGACGACGCTGAACGCGGCCAGCACCGCCAGCGCACGCTGGACGTGCTCGCCGACGCGCGCGTCGAGGTCGTGCGCGGTGAGCGTGCGCTGCAGGTCGCGCAGCAGCGGCACGAAGACGTCGCCCGTCCGGCTGGCCTCGACGTCGACGACCCACGCCCCGTCCTCGCGCGCCGCAGCCGTGAGCTCGGCCAGCACTGCGGTCTTGCCCATGCCGCGATCACCGGAGACGAGGCGGGGCTGCTCGTAGATCCCGCGCTGGACACGCCGCAGCGCGGCCTCGAGGTCGGCGAACTCGGGCTCGCGCCCCGCCAGCGCCGGCGGCACGATGCCGAAGCCCGGCACGTAGGGGTTGTCGTCCCGTCGCAACACCCCTCACCACCTCCTGCCAGCGACGCTAACTTTAGCAGCGCTGGCAGACCACGTCCGTGCGGCTCTGTCGCGAGCAGCCACCTCCAGACGTGGAGCGGTTGCTCGGTCCTCGCCTTCGGGGCAGGGAACGGGGGGTCGCGGGGCGAAGCATGCGGTGACACGTCCGACGAGGGATAAACCGTGCGCACCCGCATCCTGACACTGCTCGTGGCCGTCGCGGCCGTGGTCGCCGGCATCGCCGCCGCGCCCGCCCCGACGCTCACGACCTCGTCCGCCGCGCTCGCCAGCGCCCCCGAGGGCAGCACCTGGTACGAGACGTGGATCACGACGCCGGACGGCGAGGACCTCCACGTCGACGTCATGCGCCCCGAGGGCCTCGACGACAGCGTGCAGACCCCGGTGATCCTGGTCGTCAGCCCCTACCTCGGGCTCGGATCCAGCGTGGTTGTCGCCAACGTCCCAAGCTCACAGGCACCCGGCCCGGTCGACCGCTTCTTCGACTTCTACGAGGGCGCGCAGGTCTTCGACCGTGGCTACACCGTCGTGCAGGTGAGCCTGCGCGGCACGGGCGGAAGCTCCGGCTGCCTCGACATCCTCGGTCCCGGCGAGCAGCTCGACGTCGCCACGGCGGTCGAGTTCGCGCGCACCGCCCCGTTCTCCACCGGCCACGTCGGCATGTACGGGAAGAGCTACGACGCCAACACCGGCGCGGTGGCCGCCGCGCTCGGCCCCGAGGGTCTCGACGCCATCGTCGCGCAGGCGATCGCGCCGGACCGCTACCGCGGCTCCTACAACGACCGCGTCCGGCTGCTCCAGTCGCTGCTCTACCCCACGGCCGCGTACGGGCTCCAGGGCGAGGGCGGCTTCTCGTCGCAGAACGACACGCGCTACATCGCCAACTCGGTGAGCCACTCGGCTGACTGTCAGGTCGGCCTGCTCGAGCACTACCTCGACGACGAGTCGGCGCACTTCTGGCGCGTCCGCGACTTCGTCGACCGCGCTCAGCGCTCCGAGGTGCCGACCTTCATCACCACCGGCTACCTCGACAACGCGACCAACATCGGGGCCGGGGCGCTGGACCTGTTCAACTCGCTCCAGGGCCCCAAGAAGCTGTGGATCGGCTGGTGGGAGCACGTCCGCGGCAACGACATGGATGGTGGCCGTCTCCTGATGGGACGCGCGGGCTTCTTCGACGAGGTCATGCGCTTCTTCGACCATCACGTGAAGAAGGTCCCGCTCGAGGATGCCCCGTGGACCGACGACCCGATCATCGCGGCCCAGAGCAACGACGGGACCTGGCGCAGCGAGACCCAGTGGCCCGCGGCTGACGCGGTCGCCCTCGAGGGCGCGCTGCTGTCCGGCACCTTCGAGGACGACGGTCGCAACCAGGGAACGCAGGGAACGGGCTTCGGTCCCGGCGGCTTCGTCACGTTCCAGCCCACCCGCGGGCACGGCACGTGGACGTTCTCACCACCGCTCGAGCACGCCGCACACCTGGGTGGCCTCCCGACCGCGACCGTGGACGTGACTCCGGTCGTCCCGCGTACCAACGTGGTGGTCAACCTCTACGACGTCGCCCCGGACGGCCGCGCGACCTACATCACGCGGGGCGCGGCGCTGGTCGATGCGGCCGGGCCCAAGGACATCACGCTGTGGCCGACCGACTGGAAGTTCGCGGCCGGCCACCGCGTCGGCGTGCTGGTCTCGGGCGCGAACGGCGAGGCCTACACCCACGTGCCGACCCGCACGACCGTGACGGTCAACGGCGGGAGCGTGTCGCTGCCGTGGCTGACGTACGAGCGGGTCAGCGACATCCAGGGCGACTCCAACCCCCGGCTCGAGTCGTTCCTGGCGAGCGCCCCGTTCCCCGTGACCGACGACCCGCCCGAACGCACCAGCGAGGACTTCACGCTCCCCGCCCCACTGCAACCCAAGCCCTGAACGCCTCCCTCCCCCACCCTGGGGGCAGTCGTCTGACTGGCGTCGTCGTTACTCCCGGTACTCCGGGACTTCCGCCAACACAGAGTCCGGGGCAGGCGTGCGAGGGATGAACGACGGCGGTGACGACCGGGGCACGGTCCCACCCACCGACACCCGGACGCCGGTGCCGCAGCCGGTGCCGCTCGACACATCGCCGACGGTCACCCCGACCTCGATCGCGACCACCGAGGCGACCCCGACGCCGCAGGCGGAGCCGGTGTACGAGGAGTTCGCGCTACCGCCTGGGACCGGCCCGCACGACGTCGCCCCGGCCCCCGACGGGACCGTCTGATTCACGGGCCAGCGCAACGGTGTGCTGGGACGGCTCGACCCGGCGACCGGCGAGGTCGAGGAAGTCGACCTCGGCAACGGGTCGGCGCCGCACGGCGTGATCGTCGGACCGGACGGCGCAGCGTGGGTGACCGACGGCGGACGCAACGCGATCCAGCGCGTCGACCATGACAGGCTCGAGGTCGCCGAGTTCCCGCTCCCGAGCGCGAACGCCAACCTCAACACCGCCGCGTTCGACGGCGACGGAACGCTGTGGTTCACGGGTCAGTCCGGCGTCTACGGCAGCGTCGATGGGGCAACCGGCGAGGTGGAGGTCCACGACGCGCCCCGCGGCCGCGGGCCCTACGGCATCGCGTCTACCCCCGACGGGACGGGTACTCGTCGCTGGCGGGCAGCTACATCGCTCGGATCGACGGGCCCGACGGCGGCCTCACGGTCTTCGACGTCCCGACCGACGGCGGCGGAGCGCGCCGCATCTGGAGCGACAGCGGCGGCGACCTGTGGGTGACGGAGTGGTTCGCCGGCAAGCTCGCGCGCTTCGACCCCGACACCGAGACCTGGACCGAGTGGGACCTGCCGACCGACGGGGCGCAGCCGTACGCGGTGTTCGTCGACGACCGCGACCTCGTGTGGGTGACCGACTTCGCCAGCGATGCCCTGGTCCGATTCGACCCCACCACCGAGGAGTTCACCTCGTTCTCGTTCCCCACGCCTGGTGCCGAGGTGCGCCAGCTCCTCGGCCGCCCCGGCGAGGTGTGCGCTGTCGGGTCGGCGGTCGGCACCGCGATCCTTCTGCGTACCGCGGCGTGAGGCCCGCGTGACCGGTCGGACAGGGCCACGAGGGCGTCGCGCCGTCTAGCGTGAGCGACCGTCACGAGCGGACACCGCGGGGAGGCGGCGCGTGTGGATCTCGGTTGAGCAGCCGGCGTGAGGTTCGCGGCGACCCCGACGCTCGACACCGATGGTCCGGTCGCGGAAGCGATGGCCGATCTGTGGTGGCTGATGCTCGCGCTCGGCGCGCTCGTCTTCGTCCTCTTCCTCGCTCTGCTCATCAGGGGACTCCTCCGCGGGGCGCCGGAAGGTGTCGACGACGAGGAGCACCACCGCAGACTGACCCGGCGGTGGATCGGCCTAGGGGGGGTCGCGTTGCCCGCGATCGTGATCTCCGTCGTGTTCGGCGCGACCCTGCGGACGATGGCGGACGTGCCCTCGGACACATCCGTGGATGCGCTCGAGGTGCAGGTCACCGGGCACCAGTTCTGGTACGAGGTCCGCTACCCCCAGCACGGCATCGTCACCGCCAACGAGATCCACCTTCCGGTCGGCCGCCAGATCGAGTTCCGGTTGACGTCCGCGGACGTGATCCACAGCTTCTGGATCCCCGCGCTGGGCGGCAAGCTCGACATGCTCCCCGAGCGGACCAACACGCTCGTCCTGCAGGCAGACGAACCCGGGGTGCACACCAGCCGCTGCGCGGAGTTCTGTGGGCTCCAGCACGCGCTCATGGGCATGGTCGTCGTGGTGGAACCCGCCGACGAGTTCGACGCCTGGGTCGAACGCCACGTCTCGTTCACCGAGCCGGAGTCGCCAGGGGCACGCGAAGGACGCGGGGTGTTCATCAGCGCCGGCTGCGTCGAGTGCCACGCCTTCCGCGGCGGGGAGCAGATCCGTGGTGACGGCCCACCGGGGCCCGACCTCACGTGGCTGACCGAGCGCCGCACGCTGGGTGCGGCCACGATCCCCAACACCGAGCAGAACCTCATCGACTGGATCACCGATCCCCACGTGTTCAAGGAGGGGATCGAGATGCCTGCCAGCACGTTGACCCGCACCCAGCTCGATGCGCTGCTCGCCTACCTCCGAGCCGACGGATGAGCGAGCACGAGCCCTCGGGCAGCGGGGCGGCAACACCGCACGCGGGCCGATCGCCGTCGGGGGCCCGGACCCCCACGATCGAGGAGCCACGGACCCACGAGGAGCTCGACCGGCTGTGGGCCGACCCCCCCGGCTTGTGGGGACAGCTCAAGGCGGTTCAGAACGACAACATCGGCGTGCGGCTGATGCTGACCGGCTTCTTCTTCCTGCTGCTGGGTGGCAGCTTCGACTCGCTGCTCATGCGCGCTCAGCTCGCGTTCCCGGAGAGCGATCTGCTGGGCGCGCAGCTGTACAACGAGCTGTTCACCAACCACGGCTCGGTGACGATGTTCCTCGTCATCTTGCCCATCTTCGAGGGCTTCGCGATCCTGCTGCTGCCGATCATGCTCGGCACCCGCGAGATGCCGTTCCCGCGCCTCGGGGCGTTCGCGTACTGGACGTTCCTGTTCGGGGGCCTGCTGTACTACAGCAGCACACTGTTCCAGCTCGTCCCCGACGCCGGCTGGTTCGCCTACGTCCCGTTGAGCGGACCCGAGTTCTCACCCGACCTTGCGATCGACTTCTGGGTGCTGGGCCTGGGCGTGGCCGAGGTCGGAGCGATCGCCGCTGCGGTCGAGATCATCATCGGCGTGTGCAAGATGCGGGCCCCGGGGATGACCATCACCCGCGTCCCGCTGTTCGCGTGGGCGATGCTGATCACCTCGTTCATGATCCTGTTCGCGTTCACGCCGCTGATCATCGGCAGCCTGCTGCTCGAGCTCGAGCGCGGCTTCGGTGCACGGTTCTTCGACATCAGCCGGGGCGGCAGCTCGCTGCTGTGGCAGCACCTGTTCTGGATCTTCGGACACCCCGAGGTCTACATCCAGTTCCTGCCCGCGACCGGCATCGTGTCGATGATCGTGCCCACCTTCACCCGGCACCGCATGGTCGGCTACGGCTGGATCGTCGGCGCCATGGTGGGGATCGGGTTCCTGTCGTTCGGGCTGTGGGCCCACCACATGTTCGCCACCGGCCTGTCGCCACTGGTTCTGAGCTTCTTCGCAGCGGCGAGCATGGCCATCGCCATCCCGGCCGGGGTGCAGATCTTCGCTTGGCTCGCCACGATCTGGTCGGGGCGGGTGGTGTGGAAGACGCCGTTCCTGTTCGTCGTCGGGTTCCTGGTGATCTTCGTCATCGGAGGGATCACCGGCGTGATGACGGCGGCGGTGCCGTTCGACCTGCAGATCCACGACACCTACTTCGTGGTCGCTCACCTCCACTACGTGCTGATCGGCGGCGTCGCGTTCCCCATCTTCGCCGGCGTCTACTACTGGTGGCCCAAGTTCACCGGGAGGATGCTCAACGAGCGACTCGGACGCTGGAACTTCTGGCTGCTGTTCGTCGGCGTGAACGTCGCGTTCTGGCCCATGCACCGCCTCGGACTGATGGGGATGCCCCGGCGGGTCTACACCTACGAGGCCGGGCTGGGCTGGGACCTGCTCAACCTGATCTCGTCGATCGGGGTCCTGATCATCTTCGCCGGCATCGGCGTGTTCATCCTCAACCTCATCGTCAGCTGGCGCCACGGAGAGGAAGCCGGCCACAACCCCTGGGGCGCCGACAGCCTCGAGTGGGCGGTCGCGTCACCACCAGTCGAACACGGGTGGTCGATCGTGCCGCTGATCCGCAGCCGCCACCCGCTGTGGGACCAGTCGCAGCTCGAGCGCGGCGACCCCAAGCTGGAGCGGTTCGTGCGAGCGCTGGCCGAGTGGCCTCTGCGCTGGCGCGCTGCCGTGGTGGTCGGTACCGCCGACGCCCGACCCCAGGAGGTCTTCCGCGTCGCCGACCCCTCGATCTGGCCCTTCTTCGCCGGTGGCGGTGTGGTGCTGATCTTCCTCGCCGAACTCGCCAAGCTGCGGTGGGGAGCGCTGGTCGGGGCGCTCGTCGTCGTGGTCGCCGCGATCGGCTGGAACTGGCCCCGCGAGGCGCCCATGTCGCCGGAGGAGGAGGCCGAGTTCGAGGAGGAGCACAACGTCGCGGTGAACGCGGGTGGGAGCGTCATCATCGCGCGGTGGGGCGTGGGATTGGCCATCCTGTTCGTCGCGATCGCGTTCTCTGCGCTGCTGCTGAGCTACTTCTACCTGCGGCTCGAGAACCCCGCCTGGCCCCCGTTGGGGGTACCCGACCCTGGGCTGCTGTGGACGGGAACCGCCGGTGCGCTGCTCCTCGCGAGCGGTGTCGCCGTCCACCGCGCCGTGAGTGCGATCGCGCGCGGGCAACGACGACCGTTCCTCGTCGGCCTCGGGGCGACGCTGCTCCTCGGTGTCGCCGGTACCGCGGTCCAGCTGATCGAGGTCGCCCGGTGGGGTGTGGGGCTGCAGGACCACGCCTACGGCTCCATCGTCCTCACCCTCGCCGGGTTCATCATCACGGGCTTCGGCGCCGCCACGATCATGGTGCTCGCGACCCTGTACTGGTCGGTGCGCGGCATCTACAGCGAGCAGCGCTACGCCCCGCTCATCAACGTCTCGCGGTTCTGGACCGCGATGGTCGCGATCTGGCTGGTCGGCTTCGGCACGCTCGCTCTGGGACCCCAGCTCGTATGAGTGCGGAGGAGCGACCTGTGGACGATCCGGCCGAGGCCGACGGGGCGCGCTCGCCGTCGCACGGGACACCCGCGCCGGTCGAGATCGCCACCGACATCCGCCAGCGCAGCATCTGGGCCATCTTCCTGCTCGGCCCGGTCACGTGGTTCGCCCACTTCATGGTCGTCTACCTCGTCGCCGAGGCCGGCTGCACGGGCGACGGTCCGGGCCTGACCGTCTTCGATCCGCCGGTGCCCGTAGCCCTGACGCTGATCGCGACGGTCCCCGCTGTGACGGTGTGCGCGGCCGGCGCGGTGTGGGGGTTCCGCCGCTGGCGCCTCGGGCTGCGCGCACTCGAGGCCGGGCCCGACGAGGCGGAGGAGCTGCCCGACGGACTCGCGGCCGGCCGGGGTCCTCCTGGCCTGGCGTTCGTCGGGTTCCTGCTCAGCACCTTCTTCCTCGTGGCGGTGCTGTACACCGCCGCCCCCGCGACCATCCTCGGACCATGCTGATGGTGACGCTCGCCCACGCTGGCAGACCCGTCGCGCCCCACGACGTGTGGTCGTCGTGGAACCTCGACCCGCTGCTCGTGCTACTGCTCGTCGGGGCGCTGTGGCTGCACCGGCGTGGCCGGGCGCAGGGACCACGACCGCAGGACGTGTGGCGGCATCGCGCGTTCGTGGGCGCCATCGCCGTCCTCGCCGTGGCGCTGCTGTCGCCGCTCGAGGTGACGTCCGGGGCCCTGGCGTCCGCGCACATGGTCCAGCACGTCCTGCTCGTGCTGGTGGCGGCGCCCCTGCTCGCGGTCAGCGCCCCGGCCAGCACCCTGCTGCGCGGGATGCCGCTGCGGGTGCGACGGGCCAGCGGGCTGATCCGTCACGGTCTGGGTGAGCAGCGGTCCGCGTGGCTGCGCTTGCCGACCCACCCGGTGACGGTGCTGGTGCTCCACGTCGGTGTGCTGTGGTTCTGGCACAGTGCGGCGGCCTACGACGCCGCGCTCGGCAACGAGGCCATCCACGCGGCCGAGCACACCAGCTTCCTCGTGACCGCCCTGCTCTTCTGGCGGGTGGTGGTCGGGCCCCGGACCGCAGCGCGCGTCCCCGGTGGTCTCGGCGTGCTACTGGTCTTCGGGGCGGCGATGGCCAGCGTCATGCTGTCGCTGCTGCTGACCTTCGCCCCGACCCCGTGGTACCGGGGGTACACGGGCACCACCGCGGCCTGGGGGCTGGACCAACTCGCCGACCAGCAGCTCGCGGGCGTGCTGATGTGGGTACCGGCCGGAGCGATCCACGTCGGGATCGCCTTGGCTCTGTTCGCGGCGTGGCTGCGGGGCTCCCCCGGCGAGTCCTACGCATCGAGGTAGGCGGAAGTTGACCTGTGAGGTCAAGAACCGCCTACACGGATGCGGTCACGCCCCGAGCGCGTGGACGCCGCCGTCGACGTGGACGATCTCGCCGGTGACCGCGATCGACCAGTCGCTGAGCAGCGCGCACACGGTGCGGGCGACCGGCTCGGGGTCGCGCGCATCCCAGCCCAGCGGGGCGCGGTCGGCCCAGACGTCCTCGAAGCCGCCGAAGCCCTCGATGCTGCGGGCAGCGACCGTGTGCAGGGGACCGGCGGCGACGAGGTTCACGCGCACGCCCCGTGGCCCCAGGTCACGGGCGAGGTAGCGGGCGGTGGACTCGAGCCCGGCCTTGGCGACGCCCATCCAGTCGTAGCCCGGCCACGCCACCGACGCGTCGAAGTCGAGGCCGACCATCGCCGACCGCCCAGTGCTCCCGGCGCCCGTCCCACGCCTGGCCGCCGCCTCCATCAAGGGCGCGAGCGCCCGGCCGAGTGCCGCCAGCGAGTACGTCGAGACGTGGAAGGCGGTGGCGACGTCCTCCCACGGGGCGTCGAGGAAGCCGCCCCCGAGGCACGACGGCGGGGCGAACGCGACCGCGTGGACCACGCCGTCGACGGCACCCCAGCGCTCGTCGAGCTGCTTGGCCACCTGGGCGAGGTCGACCTCGGAGGTGACGTCGAGCTCGAGCACGTCGGGCGTGCTCGGCAGGCGCCTCGCGGTCGTCTCGGTCAGGCGACGGGCACGACCGAAGCTGGTGAGCACGACCTCGGCGCCCTGCTCCTGTGCGAGTCGGGCGACGTGGAACGCGATCGAGCGCGGGTCGAGCACGCCGGTCACGAGCAGGCGCTTCCCATCGAGCAGCATGCTTCCTCCGTTCACGTGGCGGCGTCGCCAAGGGTCGCGTTTTCGGCGACGAAGGCGATGGCGACACCGCCGTCGTGACTGAGCGACAGCGCGAGCAGCGAGGGCTCGCCGCGCACGTACAGCACCGGAGCGCCATCGGGAGCGCTGCGGACCTCGACCTGCTGCCAGCCGAGCTGCAGGTCCCCCAGCGCCTTGCGGGTCGCCTCCTTGGCCGCGAAGCGAGCGGCGAGGCGCGCGACCTCGGTCGCCGACCCGTCGAGGACGTCGCCGCGGCGCGCGTCCGCAAGCTCGGTGGGCGTGAAGATCCGGTCGCGGAAGCCGACCTGACGCGCCAGCACTCCAGCGAGGCGCTCGACCTGCACGATGTCCACCCCCACCCGCATCAGCTGCTCCTCGCGAGCATCCGGTCGGCGCGTGGTGCGCCGCTGAGCTCGACCAGGGCGTCGTGGAGCGCACTCGCGAACTCTCGCCGGGCGGCGGGCGTGTCGTCCGGAGGCAGTAGCGGGGCGCCGTAGCGGACCGACACCGCGCCCCGCCGGGGGCGGGGCGCTCGCCCCACCGGCCACACAGCGGCGCTGCCCGACAGCCCGACCGGGACGACAGCACAGCCGGTCGCGGCGGCGAGGCGCGCCACCCCGCTACGCGGCCGGTGGACGCGACCATCCCGGCTGCGGCCCCCCTCGGGGTAGACGACCACGGCGCAGCCACGTCCCAGCAGCGCCGCGACTTGGTCCATCGCCGCGGCGTCGCCCTCGTCGCGTCGGACCGGGATCAACCCGAGGCGCGGCAGCGCCCGCCCCAGCACCGGCACGCGCGTGAGGTAGTCGGCGCCGAGGAAGTGCAGCGCTCGCCGGCTGGTAGCCCCGATGGCGATGGAGTCGAGGTGCGAGGTGTGGTTGGCCGCGATGAGCACCCCGCCGGTCAGCGGCAGGTACCCGGCGCCCCGCACCTCGAGCCGTAGCCACGACCGCACAACCGGGCCAGCGCTGCGACGTACCCACGACGGGGCGGCAGAGACGGCGGCGGAGGTCATCGGCAGCGCGCTCACTGCGGCAGGTTGTCGTGGACGAAGCCCGGGACACGCGCCCCGCGCAACGACGCGAGCAGCGAGGACAGCACGCGCCGGGTGTCGGACGGGGCGATGATCTCGTCGACGCTGCCCCGCCGCGCGGCCAACGTGACGCCCATCGCGTCCTCGCGGTAGCGCTGCACGAGGTCGTCGCGGACGTCCGGTTCGGCCTCGAGGTCGCGGCGGAAGATCACGTCGACGGCACCCTCGGCACCCATCACGGCCAGCTCCGCGCCGGGCCACGCGACGACCGCGTCGGCGCCGAGCGAGCGCGAGTTCATGACGATGTACGCGCCGCCGAAGGCCTTGCGCAGCACGACCGTGACCCGCGGGACCGTGGCGGAGGCGAACGCGTGCAGCAGCTTGGCGCCCTTGCGGATCACCCCGCCGGACTCCTGCGCCGTTCCGGGGAGGAACCCGGGGACGTCGACGAGCACGACCAGGGGGATGCCGAAGGCGTCGCAGAAGCGCACGAAGCGGGCGCCCTTCTCGCTGGCGCTGAGGTCGAGTACGCCGGCGAGCCAGCGAGCCTGGTTGGCGACCACGCCGACGGTCTCGCCGTCGATGCGGGCGAACCCGGTGACGAGGTTGCGCGCCCAGTCCGGCTGGACCTCCAGGAGCCGTCCACCGTCGGCGATGCCGCGGACCACGTCGCGGACGTCGTAGGGCTCGCGCCCGTCCGCGGGGACGACGCCGTCGAGGTCGACGTCAACGGGAGCCAGTGACGGGGTGACCGGCGGGCGCTCCGACGACGACGAGGGGAGGTAGGCGAGCAGGTCGCGGACGAGCTCGAACGCCGCGGCATCGTCGGGGACGATGAAGTGGGCGCAGCCGCTTCGGGTGGTGTGCAGCTCGGGCCCACCGAGGGTGCGGCTGTCGACGTCCTCGCCGGTGACCGCCTTCACGACGCGTGGTCCGGTGAGGAACATGTACGCCTCGTCGCTCATGACGACGAAGTCCATGAGCGCCGGCGAGTAGACCGCCCCGCCGGCGCAGGGCCCCAGCACGACCGCGACCTGGGGGACACGTCCGGACGCGGCGACGTTGGCACGGAACACCTGCCCGTAGCCGTCGAGCGCGGCGACACCCTCCTGGATGCGCGCCCCGCCCGAGTCGTTGATGCCGACCACCGGGACACCACCGCGCGCGGCCGCGCTGATGGTGCGGGCGATCTTGTCGGCGTGGGCCTCGCCCAGCGAGCCGCCGAGGACGCGCCGGTCCTGCGCGTACAGCCCGACGGGACGACCGTCGATCGTGGCGTTGCCGGCGACGACGCCATCGCCGTCGGGGCGGCGGCGGTCGAGCCCGAACGTGATCGCTCGGTGCTGGCGCTGCGAGCCGAGCTCGATGAACGAGCCGACGTCCACGAACCGGTCGATGCGGCCGCGAGCGCTGTCCTCGGGTACGAACGACGCGCTATGGGCGGCCGGTGTCTCGGCGGTGGCGAGCGACTCACTCACGTAGCGGTTCCTCCTGGGTCGTCAGACGGCGGTCAGGACGAGCACGGCGTTCTGGCCACCGAAGCCGAACGAGTTCGAGACGGCGACGGGCACTGACTGCTCGCGGGCGCTGTCGAGCACGATGTCGAGGTCCACCTCGGGGTCGGGGGAACGCAGGCCCGCCGTCGGCGGGACCAGGCCGTCGCGGATAGCGAGCGCGGTCAGCACCGCCTCGACCGCTCCGGCGGCCCCGAGGAGGTGACCGGTGACGCCCTTGGTGGAACTCACCGCGATGTGGTCGGTCGCGGTGCCGAACACGCTCCGGATCGCACGCGCCTCGGCGGCGTCGTTGAGCGGCGTCGAGGTGCCGTGAGCGTTGATGTGCACGACGTCGTCGGCGCCGAGATCGGCGGCGGCCAGCGCGCGGCGCATGGCGAGCGCAGCGCCGGAGCCGTCCTCTGGCGGTGCGGTGGCGTGGTGGGCGTCCGCGGACGCGCCGACTCCCGCGACGCACGCGACCGGACGCGCCCCGCGGGCTCGTGCGTCCTCCTCGCGTTCGAGCACGACGATGCCGGCGCCCTCCCCCATCACGAAACCGTCACGCTCCACGTCGAACGGCCGCGACGCGGTGGTGGGGTCGGGGTTGCGGGACAGGGCACCCATCTGGTCGAAGGCCGCGACCGACAGGGGCGTGATGCCGCCCTCGACGCCGCCGGCGACGGCGACGTCGGCGCTACCGGATCGCAGCAGGTCGCGCGCGACGTGAATGGCGGTGGCACCGCTGGCGCACGCGGTGTTCACGGTGAGGTTGGGGCCGCGCGCGCCGGTGCGGATCGAGATCGCCCCGGCGGCGGAGTTGGCCAGCATGCGCGGGATGAACAGCGGGCTCACCCGCCCCGGCCCCCGCTCGAGGAACCGGGCGCACTCCTGCTCCCAGGTCGCGGCGCCGCCGATGCCGCATCCGAGCACGACCGCGACGCGATCGGGATCGGGCAGCTCGCCGAGGCCCGCGTCCTTCAGCGCCTCGGCGGCTGCGATGAGCGCGAGGTGGGTGTAGCGGTCCATGCGCCGCCCCGCGCCCCGTCCGAGCTCGGCGTCGGGGTCGAACGCCGGGGCGCGGCACGACAGCGTCACACCGACCCCGGCCGCCGAGAGGGCGTCGTCGTGGGCCGCGGTCGACTTCCCGGCGATGATGGTCTCCCACGTGGCGTCGACCCCGCGGCCTGCGGGCGTGAGCAGCCCCAGTCCGGTGATGACGACGTGGGTCATACCTCCCCCCTCAGGGGGGAGGGGCCGGCGTTGCCGGCCTGGGGGGTGGAGAGAGAACGTCACGCTACGGCTCCGGCCTGCGCGGCGGCCGCGTCCACGGCGTCGCCGACCGTCTCGATCGAGGCGAGCTGCTCGTCCTCGATGCGGATGCCGGTGCGCTCCTCGATGAGCAGGGTCAGCTCGACGAGGTCGAGCGAGTCGAGGTCGAGCGAGTAGAAGGTCGTGTCACGGGTGATCGTCTCCTCGGGGATGGCGAACGTCTCGGTGAGGATGGTCACGAACGTGTCGTACAGCTCCTGCATGGGTCTCTCCCGGTTCGTTTGCGGTTCGTTCGCGGTCCGGCCGTCGTCGACCGGAGGTGTGATCAGGCAGCGGCGCCCCCGTCGACCGGCAGGACCGCGCCGGTGATGGCAGCGGCACCGTCGGAGGCGAGGAACGCCACGGCGGCGGCGACCTCGTCGGGGCGGACGGAGCGGCCGAGCGGGGCCAGCGCCACGAGATCGCGTCGGGCGTCCTCGCCCAGCGAGGCCGTCATGGCGGTCTCGACGAACCCGGGCGCGACGGCGTTGACCGTGATGCCCTTGCGTCCCACCTCGCGGGCCAGCGACTTCGTGAAGCCGATCAGTCCGGCCTTGGCCGCGCCGTAGGCGGTCTGTCCCGCGTTGCCGCGCAACCCGACGATCGAGGACACGTTGACGATGCGGCCCCAGCGCGCTCGCAGCATCGGGCGCAATGCGGCGCGCGAGGCGAGGTAGGCGCCGCGGAGGTCGACGTCGAGCGTGCGGTCCCAGCGCTCCGGTTCGAGCCGCAGGAGCAGTTCGTCGTCGGCGATGCCGGCGTTGTTGACCAGCACGGAGAGGTCGCCGGCCTCGGACGCGCGCATGACCGCCGACGCGACCGAAGTGGGGTCGGTGACGTCGATGGCGACCGACTCGGCGGCGTCGCAGTCGGCGACGACCTTGGCAGCCGCCTCGGCATCCGAGCGGCACCCGACGAGCACGTGGTAGCCAGCGGCGGACAGGCTGCGGCACACGGCGGCGCCGATGCCACCGCTGCCGCCGGTGACGAGCGCCACACGGTCGGGACGAGTGGTCGCGGTCACGGCCCCACCTCCCATCCGCTCAGCAGCGCGGAGCCCCACGTCAGGCCGCCACCGAACGCGGTCACGAGGACCCGTGCCCCGGGCGCGATCCGACCGGCGGCGGCGGCGTCGGCCAGCGCGAGCGGGATGGAGGCCGCGGAGGTGTTGGCGTGCCGGTCGACGGTCACGTGAGCACGAGCCGGATCGATGCCCACCCGTGCGGTGACGGCGTCGAGGATGCGGGCGTTCGCCTGGTGTCCGACGAACAGGTCGACGTCGTCGGGCGTCAGTCCCGCTGCGTCGAGCACCGCCAGCGACGAGGCCGCCATGCGCCGGACCGCGTGGCGGTACACCTCCCGGCCGTGCATGTGCAGGAGGTGGTCGCGGGGCTCGCTCGAACGGGGCGTGCGCGACCCGCCGGCGGGGACGATCAGTAGCTCGGCGAGGTCGCCGTCCGCGCCGAGGTCGAACGGGCCGACCGTGCCCGCACCGGCGGCGAGCACGACCGCACCGGCGCCGTCACCGAAGAGCACGGCGGTCGAGCGGTCGGTCCAGTCGATGATGCGGCTGAGCGTCTCGGCGCCGATCAACACGACCGGCCCACCTCCGGCGGCGACCAGCCCGGCAGCCAACCGGATCCCGTACACGAAGCCCGAGCACGCCGCGTTCAGGTCGAAGGCCGGGGCGGTGGTACCCAGGCGAGCCGCGACCAGCGTCGCCGTCGCCGGCAGGGTGTGATCGGGCGTGCAGGTGGCCACGATGACGGCGCCGAGGTCGGCCGCGGCGAGGTCGGCGTCGGCGAGCGCCGCCTTCCCGGCGGCGAGCGCGAGGTCCGAGGTCGCGACGTGGTCGGCCGCGAGGTGGCGTTGACCGATGCCCGTGCGGTCGCGGACCCACGCGTCGGAGGTGTCAAGGGTCGCCGCGAGCTCGTCGTTGGAAACGGCGCGCTCGGGCAGGTGTGCCCCGATGCCCGCGATCCCCACGGCGATCGCGCCATCGGGGGGCGCGACGGCGGGATCGGTTAGCGTCGCGACAGCCACAGCACCGCCTCTCCGGCCGTGACGGCCTGCGTCGGCGCGGCGAGCGCCCCGCCGATGAACCCACGGACCGCGGATACCAGCTCGCGTCGGCCGCTCGAGCCGTGCACCACGGCGACGACGTCGCCGGCGTGGACGGCGGTGCCGGGGTCGGCGAGGCGCTCGACGCGGCCGTCGACGGGGGTGGTGACGACGGCGCAGGGTGGGACGATGACGGTCACCGGTTCGCTCCTGTGGGGACCAGCGCCCGGTCCGCCAGGCGGTCGGCGAGGCTGGCCAGGCTCTGGGGCGTGTCGATCGAGATCGCGTCGGTTCCCCGCAGGCTCCGGCGGGCGAGCCCGCGGAGCACGCCGCCAGGCCCGACCTCGACGACCAGGTCGAGGTCGAAGGTGGCGAGCCGATCCTGTACCTCGCGCCACCGGACGGGAGCGAGCACGCCCTCGGTCAACCCGCGGCGGACGGCACCGCCCGTCGTGAGGACCCGGGCGTCGACGCCGCTGAGGAGGTCAACGGCTGGATCGGTGAGGTCGGTGCGGCGCAGGTGCGCATCGACGCGGACCATGGCAGGCGTCATCGCGGGTGAGTGGAACGCGCCCTCGACCGTGAGCGGCAGCACCCGAGCGCCGGCCTCGCGTGCACGTTCGACCGCCGCGTCGAGGGCGGCGTGTGGACCCGACAGCACGACCTGACCGGGTGCGTTGCGGTTGGCGACGGTCACCTCCGGCGTGGCGGCGAGCACCGCTTCGACGGTCTCGTCGTCGAGGCCGAGCAGCGCGGTCATCGTGCCGGGGGCGCCGGCGCACGCGGCCGCCATCGCCGCTCCGCGCTCGAGCGCCAGCAGTGCGCCGTCCCGGACCGACAGGCTCCCCGCCGCGACCGTGGCCGCGACCTCGCCCAGGCTGTGACCGGCGACGAGGACCGGGCTGATGCCCGTCTCGGTCAGCGCACGCCACGCCGCGATGCTGACCGCGTAGACGGCGGGTTGCGCAACGGCGGTGCGGGCGCAGGCCTCGGCGTCGTCCCCCAGTGCGCGCAGATCCCGACCGACGATCTCGCTGATCTCGTCGATGGTCCGCTTCGCGGTCGCGTGGCCGTCCCACGCACTGACCATGCCGGCGGCGTGAGAACCCTGGCCGGGGAAGAGGAACGCGGTCCGCAGCTCAGCCACGATGGTCCTCCAGCTCGTGGCGGAGCGCGGCGAGCGTGCGGTAGGTGAGGGTCCTCACCGCGCCGGGCGTGATCCCGAGTTCGGCGCCGACCTCGTCGGCGCTGCGTCCCTCGACGTAGCGCAGGTAGGTCGCGCGGCGCGCCTGCTCACCCTCGATACGACCGAGGATCTCCCAGACGGCGGCACGCTGGTCGGTGGCCACATCAGCGGGTTCGGCCGCGATGGTCGGTCGTGCCTCGGGCACGACCGTCTCCCGGCCGCGGCCGCGGAACCAGTTCTTGAGCGTGTTGTGGGCGATGCGCCACAGCCACGACCGGCGGGTCGACTCACCGCGGAAGCCGTGCCAGCCGCGGTAGGCGCGGGCGAAGGTCTCGGCCGCCAGTTCGTCGCCGTCGGCGTCGCTGCCGGTGCGGGCCCGCAGCCACGCCTGCATGGTCGCCAGCTCGGCCTGGTAGATCTGCTCGAAGCGCTCCTCGGGGGGTTCGGGGCGGGACTGCTCGTCGGGGGCGTTCACGGTTGACGGCCGCCGTACGAGTGGGCGGCCGTGCACGTCAGCGCTCACGCAGCACTCTCTCCGGTCGGGGGCGGCCTCTCCCCCTACTTGACACTGACGTCGACGTCGACGTCACTCCGCACCCCCGGAACGCGCGCTCACCGCGCACCTCGGCCGTTGCAGTGGCAGCTAACCCGCACCCGGAGGACGGGCGATCTCCTTGGCGGTCCGTTGGTTCTCAGGGGCTTCTCAGGTTCGGGGCGCACCTTGTGAGCACTCGCCCCAGCCGCAGGAGGAGATCCGATGCTCGCCCACAAGACGCTCGCCGGCGCAGCCGCCGCCATCGCCCTGGCGGGCGGGGCGGTCGCCATCCCGGCGCTCGCCCAGGACGCGACCGCGCCGGCCCAGGAGGAGTCGGTCACCGAGGAGACGGCCCGTGAGGACCGTCACGCCCAGCGTCGGGCCGCCTTCGCCGAGGCGCTCGCCGAGGAGCTCGATCTGCCGGTCGCGGACGTGCTTGCGACGCCGTTCGCGAAGACGGTGGCCCAGGACCTGCCGCGCGGCGGTTCGCAGACCGGCGGAGGAGGGATGGCTCGCAGGTGATCGGCGACCGGTGCCGCAGGCGTGCAGTCCCCACAGCGATCGTCGGCGTGCTGCTGATCGCGGGTTGCGCCGCGGGCCCATCACGGCTGGCGCGCAGCACGTCCGATGGGTCCCAGGACCGCCCATCGCCAGCCACCACACCGACCCGGCCGCCGTGAGTACCGCCACCTCGTCGGTGAGGAGCCCCGGGATCACCGGCACGCCCACCAGCAGCAGCGTGGCGATCGCGATGCCGCCGACGATGCCCCAGCGCACCAGCTCGCGGGCGGTGGTGCGAGCCTCCTCGATGTCGTCCGCCCCGAGCGCCGTGCCGACCATGGCCTGGGCTGCGATGGCGAAGCCGTCGAGCAGGAAGCTCACCATTATCCACACCTGCCACAGCACCTGGTGGGCGGCAGCCGTGACCGTGCCGATCCGCGCGGCCGCCGCGGTGACCGCGAGCAGACCGAGGAGCAGCGATCCGGTGCGGATGAACAGGTCGCGGCTGATGGCGGCGAGGGCACGGAGCTGGGCGCGGTCGGGCAGCCCGTGGCCCCTGAGCGGGAGGTCCACGCGGCGCAGCAGCAGCGCGAACGCCACCACGGCGGTGACCTCGGCCGCGACCGTGGCCCACGCCACGCCACCGAGGCCGAACCCCAGGCCGAACACGAGCACGGCATCGAGCGCCCCGTTGATGACGTTGGCGACGACGACGATGACCAGCGGGGTGCGGGTGTCGCTGACGCCCCGGAAGGCCCCGTGCCCGACGTAGCCCAGAAGCAGGAACGGCACGCCCACCGCGCGGATCCGCAGGTAGGAGACCGCCGGTTCGACCAGCGCCTCGACCGCCCCCAAGGCCCGGACGAGCGGATCCGCGACGACGGCGATGAGCACGGCGACCGCCACGCCGATGCTCGCGGCGACCACACCGGCGTGCGCGACGCGGCGACCCGCGGCCTCTCGGTCACCCGCGCCGATCGCGCGCGCGACCGTCGCGGTGGTGCCGTAGACGAGGAAGTTGAACACCCAGCTCACCGTGGCGAGCACCGCGACGGCCAGGCCGAGCGCCCCGAGCTCGGCGGTCCCGATGCGTCCCGCGACCGCGGTGTCGACCAGCCCCAGCAGCGGGTCCGCGACGAGCGTGCCGATGGCCGGGATCGCGAGCCCGAGGATCCGCCGCCGCCGCTGCGTCGGCGTCAACGGGGGAGGCGCCAGCGGTCGCGCCAGGCACGCTCGGCGTCGGCGAAGGCGTCGAGCGGAGCCACGACCTCCTCGACCGCTCCGAGCAGCTCCTCGAGCTCACCGGTCGTGACCGCGACCTCGCGCGCGCCGTCGATCGCTGAGGCCGACTCGTCGAGTGCCCGCTCGCACTCCGCCCACACCTGGTGGAGCTCGTCGATCTGCCAGCGGTCCATCCAGTCGCGCGCGTCGGCGATGGCCTGGCCGACCGCGTCGAGGCCCACCCCGACCGGCGCGGGTTCGACACGACCCGTCGGGAGCGTGCCGAGCAGCAGGCGGCGTGCTCCCTCGATGAGGTCGGCACAGTCGACAAACGCCTGCCACGCCGGTCGGAGGTCGTCAGGGAGGGGAGGTCTGCGGCGGAGGATCACGACCGCCGACGGAGGAAGCGTTCGAAGCCGGTGCCCATGGGGTCCTCCGCGATGCGGGCGTCCGGGGGGCGGTCCAGCATCTGGACGCGGTCGGCGGGGCGCCCGTAGAGCCGGTAACGGCCCGCCTCCCAGTCCCAGGCGGGAGCGCCGCGCCGCGTCGCGCGCCACGCGACGGCTCGGCCGATCACGAAGAGCGAGGCGCCGGCGCCGAGACCGATGAGCGCGCCAGCGAGGTCGAGAAGCGCCACGCCTGCGAGTACCAGGGCGGCGGTCACCGCGGTCCACGTGACCGCCATGAACCGGCGCGTGACGCGCTCGCGGCGTTCCCGCGCCGCCTGGACGTCGGCGAGGCGAGTGCGGAACCGGGCGGGGCGATCGACGCGCCCCACGCGGTCGACGAGCCGTCGCGCCGGACCGTCGAGCCGATGGCTGGCGCCCCGGCGGCGGTCCGGGGGAGGACGACGTCCACGACGGTCCGATGCGGTCATCGTCACCGACCGCCTCGCCGGAGCACGATGACGACCTCGTCGAGCAGGAGGCGGTTGGGGACCTCGACCTCGCCGTCGTGCGTCGCGAGACGCACGCTGGCGTGACCGATCGCCGTCACGGTTCCGCGGAAACCGGCGACATCGATCTCGTCCCCCACGCCCACGATCCTCTCGGCGTGGCGGCCGGCGACGATGTGGCCCACGAGGTCGCGTGAGCCCAGTCCGAGTGCCAGCGCCGCGGCGAGGACGAGGCCCCCGATGAGCAGCAGCAGCAGTCCCTGGACCAGGCGTACCTCGACGCCGATCTGGTCGGCGGCGACGAGGGCGGCCAGGATCAGCACCGCCCAGAAGCCGGCCGGGGCGAGGATGTCGGCGGCGGCGGGCTGGTAGCGGGCGAGCACCCGACGTAGCAGCGACCGGAGCGCCACGGCCACGACGTACGCGAGCACGACGATCAGCAGCGCGAGGAACAGGTCCGGCAGCCGCACGAGGAACGTGCGGGTGGCGTCGGTCAGCCCCAGCTGCGTCGTGCGTGGTCCCGTCAGACGCCCCGCCGCGAGGAGGACGGTGACGCCGGTGATGACCCAGAAGGTCGCCCCGGCGACGCGCCCGGCTTCGCGGGTGTCCTCCAGCAGCTTGCGCGCGACGACGTTGACGAGCGCCGCGACCACGGCTGCGAGGGCCGCGCCGACGACGAGGATCAGCGCGGCGGCGATCCACGGCGAGGACGATCCGAAGAGCGCGAGTTCCTGAGCCAGCGGGGCCACCTGATCCTCTCCCGGCGATCGTGCGCAGCGTGCCACACGGTGTCGCGGAGGCCGAGCCAGGGGGGCGCGGGCCCGCGGGGCGGGGTCAGCCCGCGTGGCGCTCGATGTGCGCGTCGATGCGCGCCGTCTGCCGGTCGATGCGTGCGCCCAGGTGCGCACCGAGCCGGTCGATCTCGCCGCGGAGTTCGTCGCGGGTCTGAGCGATCTCGCCGCGCAGCTCGTCGCGCAGCTCGCCCATGTCGCCGCGCAGTTCGTCGCGGGTGCGGGTGCCATCGCCTAGGCACTCAGCGCGGAGATGCCCCATCTCGGATCGAAGCTCGCGTCCGAGGCCGTCCATCCGGGTCACGAGGAAATACAGCAACCCCAGCATCGTCACGAGCTGGGTGCTGATGATCGCCAACGTGTCAGCGGCCACGAGCGCATCGTACGCCGCTATGCCCCCAGCGGTCAGGTGATCGGATCCGCCCTGTGGAGAGCCGCGTGCTCCGGCTGAGGTCCCTATCGACGCCGCGGATGCGGCGTCGCCAGTTACAGGATCTGGCTGAGGAAGAGCTTGGTGCGGTCCTCCTGGGGGTCCTCGAAGAAGTGCTCGGGGGTCCCGACCTCGACGATCTGGCCGTCGGCCATGAACACGACCCGGTCCGCGACGGCGCGGGCGAAGCCCATCTCGTGGGTGACCACGACCATCGTCATACCCGACTCGGCCAGCTCGACCATCGCGTCGAGCACCTCCTTGATCATCTCGGGGTCGAGCGCCGAGGTGGGCTCGTCGAAGAGCATGACCTTGGGCTGCATCGCCAGTGCCCGGGCGATGGCGACGCGTTGCTGCTGACCGCCGGAGAGCTGGCCCGGGAACTTGTGCGCCTGCTCCGGGATCTGGACCCGTTCGAGTTGGCGCATCCCCTCTTCCTCGGCCTTCTTCTTGGGCCACTTGCGCACCTGGCGGGGCGCGAGGGTGACGTTCTCGAGCACGGTCAGGTGCGGGAAGAGGTTGAACGACTGGAACACCATGCCGGTCTCGCGCCGGATCTCCTGGATGTTGCGCACGTCGTCCGACAGCTCGATCCCGTCGACGACGATGCGACCGTTGTCGTGGTGTTCCAGGCGGTTGATGCACCGGATCAAGGTGGACTTGCCCGAGCCCGATGGCCCGATGACGACCACCACCTCCTGCTTGCCGACCACGAGGCTGATGTCCTCCAGCGCCTGGAAGTCGCCGAAGAACTTGTCGACGGTCTCCATCGTGATGACGGCCTCTCCGGTACCGCCAGCCTTGACCGCGTCGGCGCGGAGCTCTTCCATGTTCGGTGTGCTCATCGCGTCCCAACTCCCAGTCGTGTCTCGAGGCGCTGCGAGGCGCGTGACATCGTGAACGTGATGACCCAGTAGATGAGTCCCACGAACGCGAAGGTCTCGGGCTGGTAGCCCTGCGACCGGAACTGCAGCTGGCCGAGGACGACCTCGGTGATGCCGAGCAGGTCCTGGATCCCGATGACCACCAGCAGCGAGGTGTCCTTCAACAGCGAGATGAACTGCCCGATCAGGGCGGGGATCGAGTTGCGCAGCGCCTGGGGCAGCACGATCAGGCGCGTGATCTTGAGCGGCGACAGTCCGACGGCCTGGCCGGCCTCGGTCTGGCCCTTCGGCACCGACTGCAGGCCGCCCCGCACGACCTCTGCCACGTACGCGGCGGTGAACAGGGTGATCACGATGATCGCGCGCGGGATCGGTCCGGGCGCGTTCATACCCGGCGGGAACAGGAACCCGAGGGCGAACTGGCCCATGAACAGCAGCGTGATCAGCGGCACGCCCCGGATCAGCTCGATGTAGCCCACGGCGATCGGCCGGATCAGGGGGAAGGACGAGCGCCGCGCCAGCGCCATGACGACGCCGATCGGGAAGCTCAGGACGATGCCACCTGCGGAGACGACGACCGTAAGGAGCAGTCCACCGAAGCGGTTGATGTTCCCCGGGTCACCGCCCGTCAGCACCAGGAAGGACGCGACCGTCAACACCGTCAGGATCCAGCCGGAGCGCCGCGCGACCCCGTGAGGTAGACGTGGCACGACCCAGCGCGTCGCGTAGCCGATCGCGAACGTCGCCAGCACCAGCAGCGTCGGGGTGATGGTGCGGGTCATGGCGAGGACGGCGCCGACCCCGAGCAACGCCGGTGCGGCGATCTTGAGCGAGCGCTTCCAGTTCGGCACGGCTCCTGCGCGGACGGACAGGCCACCGACCCAACCGCCCGCGGCGGCCACGAGGAAGATCGCGCCCCAGACGTTGGCGAACTCGAGGCCGGTATCGCCGAACCGCCCGCCCACCATGTACACGTGGAGCGGGCCGTCGAAGATGACCTCCCAGCGCGCGTTGAAGAAGGCGTAGGTGATGGCCTTCCACGTGAACCAGCCGAGGATCGCCCCGAACACGATCGTGAGGATCGTGTCCTTGACACTGCCGAACAGGTTCTCCTTGGCCCACGTGCCGAGCCTGCGAGGCGGCACCGGGAGGAGCGGCGTCTCGTCCGCGACCACCGGTTCCTTGGGCGCGTCGTCGATCATCGGGCCGGCCATCAGCGCGTCTCCAGCTGGAGGCGACGGTTGATGATGTTCGCGATCAGCGAGATCCCGAGGCTGAACGTGAGGTACAGACCCATCAGGATCGTGACGGCCTGGATCTGGGGAGCCGCGTTGTTGGCGACCGTCTGGTACACACGGGTTATCTCGAAGAAGCCGATCGCCACCCCCAGCGACGAGTTCTTGGTCAGGTTGAGGTACTGACTGGCGAGCGGCGGGATCATGATCCGGAACGCCTGGGGCAGGATGACGAAGCGGTAGCGCTGGTAGGTGTTGAGCGCGAGGGCGTTGGCCGCCTCACCCTGGCCCTTGTGGACCGCCTGGATCGCCCCGCGGACGATCTCGGCCACGTGGCTGGCGGTGTAGAGGGTCAGCGCGAGAGTCAGCGCGGCGTAGTTGATGAAGACGTTGATGCCGCCGGTGACGAGCCGGCCCTCCACGCTGGGGACGCTGCCGGTCGTGGGCGTGCCCAGCGAGAAGAAGCCGATGAGGATGACCGCGATGAAGGCCACGATCCCGAACAGGCCACCCCGCGACGGCCTGCCGGTCTTCTCGTTGACCCTGCCGCGCCAGCTCACGACCAGAGCGGTGGTCACCATGGCGATCATGATCACCACCAGCACGGTGATGATCGATACCTCGAAGTTGAACCAGGGCACGAAGATGCCGCGGTTGGAGAACACCGCGAGTCCGAGCGGCTCGAGCGGCTCGGTGATCACCGGCAGGCTCAACGTCAGGACCGGGCCGAACGAGAGCAGGATCCACAGCAGGACGGGGATGTTGCGGAAGGTCTCGACGTAGACGGTGCCGAACGCGCGTACGAGGGCGTTGTCGGACAACCGGGAGATACCGATGAGGATGCCGAGGATGGTGCAGACCGGGATACCGAACGCGATCACGCGGATCGTGTTGCCGTACCCGACCATGAACGCCTGCCAGATGGACTGGTTGGGGCGGAAGTCGCTGCCGGGGATGTCGACGCCGTAGGGGCGTTCGAGGAAGCCGTAGCCGGTCGGCAGGCCGGCACGTCGCAGGTTGGTCTGGACGTTGTTGTAGATCCACAGCATGAACGCGATCACCGCGACGGCGACGATGATCTGCCCGACCCAGCGCAGGACGCGGATGTCGCGCCACAGCGGCGGCCGGACCGTGGTGGCGGACGCCACGGGACTACCTCCTTCGCGCCGTGGATCACATGCAGAGTAGGGGGGCGGGCCGTGGCCCGCCCCCCTTTCTGCTAGTCGCCGATCAGGTGATCAACGGTAGGGCGGCGGGTAGTGCAGGCCACCCTCGGTGTACAGCTGGTTCTGGCCCTCGGGCAGGCCCAGCGGCACGATGTTGCGGTCGTAGATCTCCTGGTAGTTGCCGATCGCCTCGATGACGTCGACGGTCCAGCCCTCGTCGATGCCGAGGCCCGATTCGAACTGCGCGTCCTCGCCCGCGCCCTGGCCGATGAAGCGCAGGATCTCGGGGTCGTCACCATCGTAGGTGCCGATGTTCTCCGACGTCAGCCCGAACTCCTCCGCCTGGAAGGTCGCGAACACGACCCACTGCACGATGTCGAAGAAGGCATCGTCGCCCTGACGTGTCGCGGGGCCGAGCGGCTCCTTCGACATGGTCTCGTCGAGGATCCGGACCGAGTCCGGACCACCCGCGAAGGTCTGCTTGAACGAGGCGAGACCCGACTTGTCGGTGGTGTAGCCGTCGCACGCGCCGGCCTCGAACTGCTGGGTGATCTGCTCCTCGTCGGGCAGCAGCAGCGGCTCGTACTCGATCTGGCGCGCCGCGAACACGGTGGCGAGGTTCAGCTCGGTGGTCGTACCCGACTGGACACAGATCACCGTGTTCTGCAGGTCGTCGAGGGTCTGGAACTCGCTGTCGGCGTTGACCAGCATGCCCTGTCCGTCGTAGAAGGTCGTGGCGGTGAACGCCAGACCCAGCGACGAGTCACGGCTGACGGTCCACGTCGTGTTGCGGATCAGCACGTCGACCTCACCCGACTGCAACGCGGTGAACCGCGTGTCCGCGGTGAGATCCACGAACTCGACCGCCTCGGGGTCACCGAGGATCGCCGCGGCGACGCCCTTGCAGTAGTCGGCGTCGAAGCCGGTGTAGGTCCCGCCCTCCTGGAGCGAGAAGCCGGCGAGCTGGCCGTTCACGCCACAGCGCAGCGAGCCGCGGTCGCGGACGACATCGAGTGTGCTGGTGCCCGCCCCGTCCTGACCCGAGGCCTGCGTGCCGTCGGTGCCGTTGACCGCCGTCGGGGACTCGGTGTCGGTCCCCCCGGTGGTGGTGTCGTCGTCATCGTCCCCACCGCACGCCGTGGCCACGAGGCCGAACGCGAGCAGTAGGGCCGGGAGCTTGAGTGACTTCCGGATGCGCACCTGTTCCCTCCCTTGGTGGATGGTGGCTGGTCGCAGGTGCGCCGATCTGGCGTCCCCCACGGACCTACTACGAGCCTAGGAGGATGACGGGCCGCGTGTCACCCTCTCCCGCGCGGCGACCGCATGTCGCGCGAGCCTGGGTGCGTGCCGGCCCCATGCCCTCAGCTCCGGACGAAACGGGCGACGACCTCGATGTGGTGGGTCATGGGGAACAGGTCCAGAGGTACCGCCCGGGTGAGCCGGTAGCCGCTGCGGGTGAGCGCTCTGGTGTCCCGCGCCAGCGCGGCCACGTCGCAGGCGACGTAGGCGATGACCTCCGGTCCGAGCGCGGCCAGGTCGGCCGCGAGGTCCGCGCCTGCGCCCCGCCGGGGCGGGTCGAGCACGACGACATCGGGGCGGCGCACGCCGGGGTCCCGACTCACCTCCCCGACGAACCGTTCCACCGGCGCGGTCACGACCTCGACGTCGACGCCGGCCTCCCCGGCGTTGCGCCGGGCCCACGCGGTGGCCGGGGCGTGCCCCTCGACCGCGGTGACGACCGCCCCGCCCGCAGCGAGCGGCAGCGACAGCAGGCCGACACCGGCGTACAGGTCCCACACGTGTCGCCCCCCGACCGCCCCCACCGCGGTGAGCACCTCCTCGACGATGGCCTCCGCACCGCCCGGGTTCACCTGGAAGAAGCACGATGCGTCGTAGCGGTAGGTGAAGCCGGCGATGATCGAGCTCATGACGCCGTCTCCCCGCAGCGGTGCGACGCTGCCGTCCGGCTGGGCGAGCGCGACGTCGAAGCTGCCCTCGGGGATGTCGAGCGGGCCAGGGCCCGGGTGGAGCACGGCGACCCGTCCCGAGTACGGCGCACGCACCGTCACCTCGGACGCGCCGGTCCGGTCACCGACCTCCTCGCGGAGCAGCTGGGACAGCTCGTGGAGGATGAGGCAGTCGGCGATCGGCACGACCTCGTGCGAGCCGGCGGCGTGGAACCCCAGACGGCCGTCGTCCGCCGCGTGGAACCGGGCCGACTCGCGGTAGCGCACGTCGGGACCGACGGCGCGGATCTCGTCCACCGGCGGAGCCTCGATGCCGCCGAGCCGCTCGAGTTGCTCGCGCACGACGCGCGTCTTCATCACTCGCTGCCGGGCAGGCACGACGTGCTGCAGGTCGCAGCCACCGCACTCGGGGACGTAGGGGCAGGGCGGTTCGACCCGGTCGGGGCTCGGGGTCACCACCTCGACGAGCTCCGCTCGTGCCCACCGCTTCTTGTCCTCCACGACCCGGATGCGCACCCGTTCGCCCGGGATGGCGCGCCCCACGAACACGGCGCGGCCGTCGGGTAACCGTCCCACCGCCTCGCCGCCGTGGGCGATGCCGTGGAGGTCGACCTCGACCGTCGGTTCCTTCTCCTTCACTCGATCTCCACGGCGTCGATGGCTGAGCGGATCAGGTCGAGGTGGGCCCCGCCCCGCTCGGCGTAGGCGTGGATGGCCTCGAGGTCGGAGCTGCGGACGGCCGCCAGGGCCCAGGCGAGCGCCCGCGTGCCCTCGCCGGCGAGTTCGGCGACCGCCACCTCCACCTCCTCGAGGCGGCCCGCCTCGATCGCGTCCCGGATCGACTCGAGCACCCCGCCCGCGTCCTGCTGCCACACCCCGATGTCGCCGGCGACGGGATCGCGCAGCAGATCGACGACGTCGCCGCCGGCCGCCCCAGCCGCTCGCGCCGCGGTGAGGGTGCGGGAGAACACGTCGCCGTAGTGCTCGCCGTCGTCGAGCCGCTCGGTCGGCCCCGGGAAGAGCGGCGCTGCCCGCGGCGTGGCCGTTGCCCCGTCGCCGTCGAGGTCTCCCACGAGGTCGGGGTCGGCGGACAGCAGGTGGACGGCTCGCTCGGCGGCGGCGCGAGCGACGGCGACGTCCGGGGCGTTCGCGGCCTCCTGCAACGCACCGTGCGCCGCCTCCAGGGTCGCGTCGAGCTCCTCGACCGTGTCGACGAGCGCCCCCTTCCGGGGGTCGGGTGCGTCGAGGTCGGGGCCAGTGGGCTCCACCGTCACGCCGTCCTCGGTCCCCAGTTCGGGCGGGGCGCACGCGGCAGCCATCACGACTAGGACCGCCGTCGTGAGCAGCGGAACGAGGGGGAGCGGTCGCACGGGACTCACGGTGTCGCAGCGGTGGTTGTCGCTGGCCGGGACAACAGGAGGGCGAGCCAGCCGTCCTCCTCGGCGCGCTCGAGCAGTACCGCCCCGAGCTGCGCCAGCAGCTCGATCACCTCCGTGCCGCGGTCGGCTCGGATGCCGCTGAGGATCAGGTCGCCGTCAGGGCGTGTGGCCGCGACGAGGTCGGGGGCGAGGTCGATGATGGTGCCGGTCACGAGGTTGGCGAGGACGAGGTCGAAGGTCGTCTCCGCCACCTCGACCGAGCCGACCCGCAGCTCCGGGGTGACGGCGTTGCGGGCCGCGTTGGCGGCGGCTACCTCGACCGCCGTCGGGTCCGTGTCGATGCCCACGGTCCTGGCGGCGCCCAGGCGTTCGGCGGCCAGGGCCAGGATCCCGCTGCCGGTGCCCACGTCGAGGACCTCGCGTCCCACCACCTCCAGCGACTGCAGCAGCTCGAGGCAGCGGCGGGTGGTGGCGTGGTGGCCGGTGCCGAACGCCTGCTCGGGGTCGATCACGATGGTGATGTCCTCCGGCAGGGGAGAGTGGTCGATCCAGCTCGGGGCGATCACGATCCGCCCGACCCGGACGGTACCGAGTTCACGTTTCCACTCGGACAGCCAGTCGCGCTCCTCCTCGACCTCCCAGCGGCCACCGGGCGGCACGGCTTCGTCGTCGCGGCGGTCGAACCACGCCACGGTGGCATCGTCCTGTTCCCACACGCCCAGCGCGTCGGCCTGCCACAGCCGGGTGACCAGCAGGTCCCGCTCGTTGCGGGGCGGGGCGCCGAGCAGGGTGTAGCGGTGCGTGGTCGAGGCCTGATCGGTCATACCTCCCCCCTGGAGGGGGGAGGGGCCGGCGTTGCCGGCCTGGGGGGTGAGGCCTGATCGGTCATCCCTCCCCCCTCGCGGGGGGTGGGGCCGGGGTGGCCGGCCTGGGGGGGGACCCCGGCTCGGTCATACCTCCCCCCTCGAGGGGGGAGGGGCCGGCGTTGCCGGCCTGGGGGGTGAGGCCTGGTGCGTCTTCACGGGTCCTCCTGGAAGAGGTCGCGTGCGCTCGGGCGCGATCCGTACCCGGGTTCGCGTGGCCAGGGCACGCCGGCGCGTTCGGCCGCTGCTATCCCGATGACCAGCGGGAGCAGCGCCGCGAGGGCCCACCCGGGCTGACCGGTCAGGGTCGTGGCGGCCAGACCCTGGGTGGTCAGGGCGGCGACCCCGGTCGCCGCCCACACGGTGTCGCGGCTGACCAGACCGTAGAGGCCGCTGGCGATGGCGACCACCAGGCCGATGACGGTCCACCATTCATCGAGCGCGTCGCCGGAGCCGCAGAGGCGCTCGAGTCCGGGCAGTTCGATGGCCTTGAGCAGCAGCACGCCGTTCACGGTGATGACACCGGTGATCTCCAGCCCGCGGCCAGGCTGGACCCGCCACCGTGCGGTGCGGTGCACGGTGCCGACGACGAGTGCCCCGATGGCCAGCAGCAGGACCGGGTCGAGCCGTGGGACCGGGACGCTGAACTCCGGCCCGATGATGCAGTGCGCGAACCGCTGGGTGTTGGAGGCCGGTAGCGCGAGGACGATCATCCACTGCACCACGCCGAGCGTGACGAGCCGACGCTCCGACAGCGCGTAGCCCGCGGCGAGGAACGCGGCACCGATGCCGAGGAGGAAGCGGTCGAGCTCGGCCCCCTCGGGGTGGATCGCCGCCTGCGCACCGACCGCGACGAGGGCGAGGCCGGCGACGATCGTCGTCGTGCCGAGAGCGCTCGGCTGACGGTCCTGCGTCGCAGCGTGCGCAGCCGGCCCGCTCCGCCCCGCGCGGTCGCGCCACACGCCGCCCGCGACGAGCGCTGCGCCGACGACGAGTTGCACCGCCGCGGCGGCGGTGGTTCCGGGGGTCGCGACCGCCGTGACGGCCGTGACCAGCAACGCGAGCGCAGCAGCGGCGACCAGGCGGATGCCCCGCCGAGCCAGGTCGGTGACCCGGCGGGGCGGCGGCGTGGTCACGCTCCCTCCGGTGGCTGGACGACGCACTAGCTTCTCATGAGTGTGGCCCCGTACGACGGGGGGACGCACGGGGCCACTGGTGCGGCCGAAGCCGCACCGTGCGGAGGATGACACAGAACGTGGTCAGGAACGACACCGACGCGATGCGACATCCGCGCAGCGCACGTCCGTGATGGCCTCGGCTGGCACCCCGGTCGCGGTGTTCGCCGTCGACGGTGAGCTGCTGCTGCGACTCGAGGCGGTGTTCGGTCCGCCGTTGGACTCCTACCTCAACGGCTGGCAGGTGTGGCTCGAGGAGGTCACGGAGGACAACCTCCCCGATGGCGTGCCCGCGCCTGTCGATGACGTGACCCTCGAGTTCCGCCTCCACCCCCCGGCCGGGTTCGAACAACCGGAGGGGTTGTCGCACCACGACCTGTGGGACGAGGTCGCGGTCCCGCTCGCGGACGCGCGGGCCGAGGGCGAGCCGTTCCCGGTGAGCTTCGAGCTGGGCACGGAGACGCGGCGGCTCGACGACGTGTGGACGTTGCTGGAGGTCTTCCCGGCGTACGGTGAGGACGTCACGCCCGACCTGGTTCGGATGTGGGCGCAGGCGTGGCTCGGCCGCGTGGCCCTCGGCGTGGGGCGTGTCGATCACGCCACGCTCGGCGGCCGGTGGAAGCGCGAGGGCAACCGCTTCGATCTCGCCGGCGCCATACGACGATCGCTCGGCCTCGGAGGTGGGGGGGAGTGAGCGTGCCCGGCCGGCGTCGGATGCTGACACCGTAGGAGGGGCATGCCCCGTACCATCCGGGCATGTCATCGGTGGGGTCGTCGGAGGACGAGGGTGCCGCCCACGCTCCCCTCGCACGTGGTGGCGATGACACGGCGGCGTCCGCGCTCCGCCTCGCCGAGGTGGTGCGCGATCACCTCGACCCCGATGCCGGCCTCGACGCCCTCTCCGGCCTGCTCGCACGGATCGCCGGCGTGCTCGGCTACCCCGCCGCGTCCCTGTACCGCCTCGAGGGGCGCGCGCTCGTCAACGTCGCCTCGTCGGGGTTCCCCGATGACGTCCCGCAGCGGCTGCCGCGCGACGCGGGGATCATGGGAGCGGCCGTCACCGCGGACGAGGCGGTGGTGTGCCGCGACTCACAGGCCGATGAGCGGTGGGTCGACGGCAGTGGTGGTGCGCACCGGTCGGGTGTCGCCGTCCCGATGCGTCTGGGCGGCCGAACGTGGGGCGTGCTCGTGATCGAGGCCCTGGAGGTGGATGCGTTCGACCCGGCCACCGTCGTCCAGCTCACCCCCGTCGCGGACGAGCTCGCGTGGGCGCTCGAGGCCATACGGCTGCACGAGCTCGCCCTAGAGCAGGCCCACCACGAGGAGCGCCTGCGCCGGGGCCTCGAGGCGGCCGCCGCCGTGATCTCCGCGGGGCTGCAGGATCCGGATCTCGACATCGCCATCGACCGAATGGTGCGAGAGGTCCGAGAGCAGCTCGGATGGGAGTCGCTGGCTGTGCTCCTCCGCCGTGACGAGACGCTGGAGGTGGCCGCCGCCTACGGGTACGCCGACCATGTGGCGGGGATGCGGTTCTCGATGGCGCGGGGGATCCTCGGGCACGTCGCCATGACGGGACGGCCGTACCTGGCCCGGGACACCCGTGACGATCCGTTCTACGACGCGGTCGTGCACGAGACCCGCAGCGAGATCTGCGCCCCGCTCCGCGTCGCCGGTCAGGTGCGCGGGGTCATCAACGCCGAGAGCCCGATCCCGAACCGGTTCACGCTTGCCGAGCTCGAACTCATGGAGCGCATCGCGGAGCAGATGAGCCTCGTGATCCACAACCTCGAGTTGCTAGGAGCCGAGAAGGAGACCGTGGCACGTCTGCACGAGCTCGACCGCTTCAAGTCGCGCCTGTTGACGCTGGCGTCGCACGAGCTGCGCACACCGCTGACGGTCGTGCTCGGCTTCGCCGAGGTGCTCGCCGAGCACGGCGAGACGCTCGCGCCCGAGAGCGCCCGCGACTACGCGGTCTCGATCCTGCGCCACGCCACGGGCCTCGGACGGCTCGTCGACCACATGCTCATCGCGTCCGAGATCGAACAGGGCAGCCTCGACGTCGTCCCGACGCGGGTGGAGCTGCTGCCGTTGGTGGCCGAGCTCATCTCCGAGATCGATGCGCAGATCGAGGTCCGTCCTGGTCTCGACGAGGTGGCGGTTCGGGCCGACCCCTTCCGTCTGCGGCAGGTCCTCTCTGCGCTCATCGACAACGCGGCGAAGTACGCCGGGGATGGCGTCATCCAACTCGATGCTCGGGTCGACGGTGCCACGACGACGCTGCTGCTGCGGGACGAGGGGCCCGGAATCCCCGGACCGGAGCGTGAGCGGGTCTTCGAGCTGTTCCACCAGATCGGCGAGCACGGCATCGCGGGGCGGCGGGGCGTCGGCCTCGGCCTCACCATCGCCCGCGACCTCGTCAAGCTGATGGACGGCGACCTCCGCCTCGCCTCCGCCGAAGGCTACGGCGTCACCTTCCTGATCGACCTCCCCACCGGGTAACGGCGCCGCGGTTGGCCTACCCCAGAAACCACCGCATCCGATGGTTTCCGAAGTGCAACGGAAACCATCGGATGCGGTGGTTTCTGGAGAGCCGCTTCGCTGCGCTCGCGGCTGGGAACCGCCTACGCACCTTCGTCGCCGGGACGCTCCGGGTCGCGGCCGTACGTGCGGATGTAGTCGGTCTTGCCCAACGGGTCGAGCTCCTTGATGAGCTCGTGCTCGACGATCTCGTGGCGCTCCCCGATGGTGCTCGCGAGCGCGGTGACGATGGCGGCGACCGGCAGTGCGAGCAGCGCCCCGACCGCCCCGAGCAGCGCGGCGCCGGCGAGTACCGAGATGAACGCGACGGCGGGGTGCAGCTCCATCGTGCGTGCGGTGATCTTCGGGGCGACGTAGTAGTTCTCGACCTGCTGGTACACGACGATCGCCGCTACGACCCAGATCGCGTCCGCAGGTTGCTCGCCGGCGAGGGCGATCAGCAGTGGGAGGAAGCCGGCGAGGTAGGTGCCCACGACCGGGATGACGCTCGATACGACGCCGACCCAGACGCCCAGGGCGATGGCGTACTCGAGGCCGACGAGGGTGAACACGACGGCGTGGAACAGCGCCGAGACGATCGCGGTCACCACGCGGCTGTAGACGTACCCACCGGTCTTGGCGACGGCGAGCTCCCACATGGTGAGGAACTCGCGCTGCTCTTCCGGCCGGAGGCGACTCACCAGAGCCCGACGTACCCGCGGCCCGTCGGCCACGAGGTAGAAGGTCACCAGTCCGATGGTGAGCAGCTGGACGAGTCCGCCCAGCAGCGTCCCGCCGATGCCGAGCAACCCACCCGTGACCTGTCCCGCGACGTCCGGAAGCCGGTCGGGCAGGTCGGTCGTGGCGTCGTCGAGCCACGCCGACAGCGACTCACCGATCCCGGGGAGCCGCGCCGCCTGCTCGCTGAGGCCACGCACGAGCTCGGGGCCCTGGTCGACCAGCGTGGTGATCTGGTCGATGACGAGCGGGAGCATCGCGGCGATGAACCCGACCGCCAGGAGGAACGACACGAGGAAGACGACGAACGTGCCGAACCCCCGCCGCATCCCCCGGCGCGCCAGGTACTGCACCGCAGGCTCCATCGCGAAGCTGAGGAACAGGCTGATCAGCAGGATCACGAGGATCGTGTGCAGCCGCCCCACGATGTTGCGGAAGAGGTCGGTCAGCAGCAGCCCGAGCACCACCCCCAGGCCGATGGTGACGGCGGTGCGGAGGTCGGGGCGCAACCGTCCGCCCTGGCCTGGACCCTCGGTGACCGGCTCCATCCCCGTACGCTCCTGGCTGGCGTTCGCTGGAGCGTAGGTCAGCACCCGACAGGAGCGACGTGACAGCGGCGATCCGTACCGAGGGCCTGACCAAGCAGTTCGGCGAGGTCGTGGCGCTCGACGGGCTCGATCTCGAGGTCCGTACCGGCGAGGTCATGGGTTTCCTGGGGCCCAACGGGGCGGGGAAGACCACGACGACGCGGCTGCTGCTCGACCTGCTCCGTCCCACCCGCGGACGAGCCGAGGTCCTCGGTCGCGACACCCGCGTCGATGCGCTCGAGGTGCGGGCCCGGACCGGCTACCTCCCCGGTGATCTCGCGCTCCCGGAGCGCTGGACGACCCACGAGCTGCTGGCCTTCCACGGCCGCCTCCGGGGTGGGCTCGACCGCGGTCACGCCGACGAGCTCGCCGACCGCCTCGGTCTCGATCCGACCCGGCCATTGGGAGACCTCAGTCGCGGCAACCGTCAGAAGGTCGGGATCGTGCAGGCGTTCGCGTCGCGGTCCGACCTGCTCGTCCTCGACGAGCCTTCCAGCAGCCTGGACCCGCTCGTGCAGCGTGAGCTGCTCGATCTCGTGCGCGAGGTCCGCGACGACGGCCGGAGCGTGTTCTTCAGCTCGCACGTGCTGTCCGAGGTCGAACGCGTCGCCGACCGCGTCGCGATCATCCGCGAGGGCCGGTTGCTGCTCGTCGATGACGTCGCCACGCTCAAGGGTCGCTCGCTGGTGCGCATGCACATCCGCTTCGACCGTCCGCCTCCGCTCGACGAGTTCGCCCGGCTCGAGGCCGTGCGCGAGGCCACCGCGGAGGACGGGACGCTGCACCTGGTCGTGGAGGGATCACCGGACGCGGTGATCAAGCTCGCCGCGAGGTACCGCGTCGAGACCTTCGTCAGCGACGAGGCAGCCCTCGAGGAGATCTTCCTCACCTACTACACGCGCGGTCGGAGCCCCAGCGAGGAGCGGGGCCGTGTCTGATCTCTCCATCGCCACACGCTGGTTCGCCGACCAGCGCCGCGCGCTGATCGGCTGGACGCTGGGAGCCGTCGCGCTGATCATGATCATCGTTGCGACCTACCCGGCGATCCGTGACAGCCCCGAGCTCTCGTCGTTCGTCGAGGACCTGCCCGAGTTCATGCGTGCCATCGTCGGTGAGGAGATCACCTCTCCGGCCGGGTACCTCGGGGCGCGCCTGTTCTCGACCTCGCTGCCGGTGCTGCTGCTGATCTACCTCATCGGCCGCGCCACGAACGCGATCGCCGGCGACGAGCGCGACGGCAAGCTCGAGCTGCTGCTCTCCGAGCCGATCACGCGTCGTCGCGTGGTGCTCCAACGTGGTCTCGCGCTCGCGGTCGCGGCGATCGTCATCTGTGCGGCCAGCTGGGTCACGATCGTGGTGGGCGGACTCCCGGTCGACCTCGGCCTACCTGCCGGTGACGTGGTCGCCGCGCTCGTCAGCACTCTCCTGCTCGGTCTGGCGCACGCAGCGGTGGCACTGGCGGTCGGTGCGGGGAGCGGGAGCAAGGGTGCCGCGACCGGGGCGGCTGCGGTCGTCGCGTTCGCGGGGTGGCTCCTGTACGGCCTCGCCCCGATGGTCGACGTCATCGAGGACGTCGTGTGGTTGTCGCCGTGGCACCACGCGCTCGCGGCCGACCCGATCCGCGACGGCTTCGACGCGGGTGGATCGCTCGTCCTCACCGCCATCGTCGCGGTCGCCACGGTCGTGGCGATCTGGGGCTTCGACCGCCGCGACGTCGGCGTGTGAGCCGCGACCGCCAGGTGCACGCGTCGGTACGCTCGGGCTTCCGCCCCGATCGAGGTCATCGCTGTCGTGACGACCCCTGCCATCGTGGTCGCCGGTCTCGTGAAGCGCTACGGCGCCACGACCGCCGTCGACGGGCTGGACCTGTCGGTCCGGACGGGTGAAACGTTCGCCTTGCTCGGGCCCAACGGGGCGGGGAAGACCACGACCATCGAGTGCTGCGAGGGCTACCGGCGGCCCGACGCCGGCGTGGTGCAGGTGCTCGGGCTCGACCCGGTCCGCGACGCGACGCGGCTGCGACCCCGGGTGGGGCTGATGCTCCAGGAGGGCGGCGTCTACCCGACCGCGCGGCCGCTGGAGGTCCTCCAGCTGTTCGCGGCGTTCTACGACCGGCCGCGCGAACCCGCGGCGCTGCTGACGCAGGTCGGGCTCGACGACGCGAGCGGGACCCGCTTCCGCGACCTCTCGGGGGGCCAGAAGCAGCGGCTGTCTCTGGCGCTCGCGCTCGTGGGCGATCCGGAGGTGGTGTTCCTCGACGAGCCCACCGCCGGGCTCGATCCGGCCGCCCGTCGCCAGACGTGGCAGCACATCCGTGAGCTCAAGGCGCGAGGCGTCACGATCGTCCTGACGACCCACCTGCTGGACGAGGCCGAGGAGCTGGCCGATCGGGTCGCGATCATCGACCGGGGTCGGTTGATCGCGCTCGGGACACCGGACGAGCTCACCCACGGTGACGCCCCAGCCGAGATCCGGTTCACGGCCCGTCGCGGTCTCGACGTCGCCGCGATCGGCGCGGCGGTCGGAGCCGCCGTCGAGGAGGAGCGCCCCGGCCGCTACCTGATCCGCGTCGTCGCCACACCGAAGGTCGTCGCGCAGCTCGCGACGTGGCTGCTCGATCACGACGAACCGCTCGGCGAGCTGCAGGCCGGCAAGCGCAGTCTCGAGGAGGTGTTCCTGCGTCTCACCGCCGAGGAGGAGGCGGGGCGATCGAGCACCGGGACGGGGCGACGTTGAGTGCCGACCACGTCACCGCCGAGCCCGTGACCTCCGAGCGACGCGCCGGGGTCGCGCGCGGCGATCGCCACACGCCGGTACGGGGCGCGGTCGTGGCCCAGGCGCGGATGGAGCTCGCGCTGCTGCTGCGGTCGGGCGAGAGCCTGCTCGTGACGCTGGGGATCCCGCTCGGTCTGCTCGTGTTCTTCTCCCGCGTCGACGTGCTGCCGACGGGCGATCTCGAGCCGGTCGACTTCCTGGTCCCGGGCGTCCTGGCCATCTCGGTCATGTCCACCGGGTTGGTCGCCCTCGCCATACAGACCGCGTTCGAGCGCAAGTACCTCGTCCTCAAGCGGCTCGGTGGGACCCCCCTTCCACGGTGGGGCCTCGTCGCCGGCAAGGCACTGTCCGCGCTCGCCGTGCTGGCCGTCCAGACACTGCTCATCGTCGCGATCGCGGTCGCCGGCCTCGGATGGTCGGCGTCGGTCGGCGCCGTCGCCTGGATCACGCTCGCGCTGGTCGTCGGCACGTTCACCTTCAGCGCCATCGGTCTGCTGATCGCCGGCACCTTGCGTGCCGAGGCCACGCTCGCGGTCGCGAATACGCTCTACCTCGCTCTGCTGCTGGTCAGCGGCCTCGCGTTCGAGTCCGAGACCCTGCCGCGCCCGCTGGAGGTGGTGGGACTGGCACTGCCGTCCGGGGCGCTGGGCATCGCCCTGCGCGACGCGGTCGATGGCGTCCTGGCGGTCACCCCCCTGCTCACCGTCGTCGCCTGGGGCGTCGCCGCGGCGCTCGCGGCGGGGCGCTGGTTCCGGTGGGAGCCGTAGTCGCGGGCGTGGGTGGAGACGGTTCCGAACGTGGCAGGGTGCTCCGCTAGCCTCCGCATCCCCTTGCTCGGATCTCGGGTGGCGGACAAGGAGACGTGACGTTGGGCGACCCACGCACGTGGCGGTGCCGTGCCCGGTGGCTGCTCCCACTCGCCGCGGTCGCCGCCCTCAGCGCCTGCTCCGGCGAGCAGACGGCACTCGACCCGCAGGGACCGTTCGCGGAGCGCCCCGACGACCTGTTCCGAGTGGTCTTCTGGATCGCCGTCGGGGTTTTCGTGCTCGTCCAGGGCCTGATCATCGTCGCGGTCCTGAAGTTCCGCGACCGCGGGGATGACGAGACGCTGCCGGTGCAGACCCACGGCAACACCAAGCTCGAGATCCTGTGGACCGTCATCCCGGCGCTCATCCTGGCGGGCATCGCCGTCCCGACCGTCCAGTCCATCTTCGAGCTGTCCGAGGAGCCCGATGGAGCCGTGACCATCGAGGTGTTCGGCCACCGCTGGTGGTGGGAGTACCAGTACCCCGAGGCCGGCGTCGAGACCGCGAACGAGATGGTCATCCCCGTCGGCCGCCCGGTGCGCCTGGTCATGACGGCCGAGGAAGCCGACCAGCCCGATGTCGGCGTGATCCACAGCTTCTGGGTCCCCGCCCTCGCGGGGAAGCAGGACGTGATCCCCGGCCGCATCACGACCCTCAACATCCAGGCCGACACCGAGGGCCGCTACCTGGGCCAGTGCGCCGAGTACTGTGGTCTCAGCCACGCCAACATGCGCCTGCGCGTGATCGCGGTGCCGCCCGACGAGTTCGACCAGTGGCTCGAGGAGCAGGCCGCGGACGCGCCACGGCCCGACGAGGGAACGCTCGAAGCGGAGGGAGAGCAGCTCTTCTTCGGTGGGGCGTGCGTGGGCTGCCACGCCGTGCGGGGCGTCGAGGTGGACGGCACCCGTGCCACGGGCAACGTCGGGCCCGACCTGACCCACTTCGCGACCCGCGAGGAGTTCGCCGGCGCCATCTTCGAGGTCAACGAGGACAACCTCGCCGAGTGGCTCGAGGACCCGCCGGCGATGAAGCCCATGACCCCGGACGAGCGGCCCTCGCTCGGCATGCCCGACCTGGGGCTGAAGCCCGACGAGATCCGTGCCCTGGTCGCCTACCTGCTCAGCCTGACGTAGAGGAGCGCAACCGATGGCCAGTTCGTCCGTCGCGCCGAGCGGCTCCGTCTTCCGCCGACCCCTCGCCACCAAGGGGTGGGGCAGCTGGTTGACCACGGTCGACCACAAGAAGATCGGGAAGATGTACGGCTTCACCGCCTTCGCGTTCTTCCTGATCGGCGGTCTCGAAGCGGTGTTCATCCGCCTCCAGCTCGCCGAGGCCGACGCGTCGGTGCTCTCCGCCGAGGTCTACAACCAATTCTTCACCATGCACGGCATCACCATGATCTTCCTGGTGGTGATGCCCATGGCGGCAGCGTTCTTCAACTTCCTGATCCCGCTGCAGATCGGGGCGCGCGACGTCGCCTTCCCGCGCCTGAACGCGTTCAGCTACTGGGCGTTCCTGTTCGGCGGTCTGTTCCTGTACAGCTCGTTCATCTTCGGCGGCGCGCCCAACGGTGGCTGGTTCGGGTACGCCCCGCTGTCCACGTCCACCTCGGGCCTCAACATGGCGTACTACGGGGTCGGGCTGCAGATCCTGGGCATCTCGTCGCTAGCCGCGTCGGTGAACTTCATCACGACGATCCTGAACATGCGCGCGCCCGGGCTGACGATGATGCGCCTGCCGGTGTTCATCTGGATGTCGCTGGTCGTCAACTTTCTGCTGCTGTTCGCGATGCCGGTCATCGCGGTCGCGCTGTTCCAACTCACCTTCGACAAGGTGTTCTTCACGAGCTTCTTCCAGGCCGCCACCGGCGGGGACCCGGTGCTGTGGCAGCACCTGTTCTGGCTCTTCGGCCATCCCGAGGTCTACATCCTGATCCTGCCGGCGATGGGGATGGTGTCGGAGATCCTGCCGGTGTTCAGCCGCAAGCCGCTGTTCGGCTACGCGGCCGTCGTGTTCGCCGGCGCCGCCATCGGCTTCATGGGCTGGGGCGTGTGGGCCCACCACATGTTCGCCGTCGGGCTCGGGCCGGTCGCCAACTCCGCGTTCGCGCTGTCGACGATGTTCATCGCGGTCCCGACCGGGATCAAGATCTTCAACTGGGTCTTCACGATGTGGGGCGGCAAGATCCGCTTCACGACGCCCATGCTGTTCGCGATCGGCTTCGTGGCGATGTTCACCATCGGTGGCCTCTCGGGCGTCATGCACGCGATCGTCCCCCACGACGCCCAGCAGACCGACACCTACTTCGTGGTCGCCCACTTCCACTACGTGCTGTTCGGCGGGGCGCTGTTCGGGATCATGGGCGGCATGTACTTCTGGTGGCCCAAGCTGTTCGGCAAGATGCTCGACGAGCGCCTCGGCAAGATCCACTTCTGGCTCTGGTTCGTGGGCTTCAACCTCGCCTTCGGTCCGATGCACATCGCTGGGCTGCTCGGCCAGCCACGCCGCACCTACGTCTACGGCGAGGAGCTGGGCAGCTCGGTCGAGCGCTGGAACCAGGTCTCGACCCTCGGTTCCCTGATCATCGTCGTGTCCGTCGTGGTCTTCATATGGAACGCATGGAAGACCTACCGCAGCGACGAGATCGCCCCGCACGACCCCTGGGACGCGCGCACGCTCGAGTGGCTCACGCCCACCCCGGTGCCGGAGCACAACTTCGACGTGATCCCCACGGTCACCCACCGCGACGAGTTCTGGCACCGCAAGTACGCCGAGGACGATGCGGGGCGCGCTGTCCCGGTGCCCGCCGGGGCGTCGGAGGACCACGCCGCGGAACACGGCGAGCACGAGGAACACATCCACATGCCCGACCCGAGCTACTGGCCGCTCGTGCTGTCCGCCGGTCTGCCGTTCATCGGCTACGGCGTGATCTACAAGAGCATCATCTGGGCCGTGATCGGCCTGGTCCTGCTGCTGACCGGCGTGTACGGCTGGCAGCTCGAGCCGGTCGCCGAGGGCGACGAGTAGACCGCCACACCGGCGGAACCGCGACGGAAGGAGCGCCCCGTGTCCACGGCGGCACACGAGACGTCACTGGGTCTCGACCACCGCAAGGTCGCGATCTGGGCCTTCCTCGGGTCGGAGTTCCTGTTCTTCGGCGCGTTCATCTCCTCGTTCCTGCTCTACCAGAACGACGTCAACGAGGGTCCCGGCGTCGAGCTCTTCGACATCCCGTTCACCTCGGTCAGCTCGTTCGTGCTGCTGATGAGCTCGGTGACGATGGTGCTCGCCCACTCCGCGCACGTGCGCGGCGACATGCGCCGCATGCGGTTGTGGGTCCTGGCGACCGCGTTTCAGGGCATGGTCTTCATCGGCGGGCAGGTGTTCGAGTTCACGACCTTCGTCAAGGAGGGGATGGCGTTCACGACCAGCCCCTTCTCGTCCGCGTTCTTCGCCCTGACCGGGTTCCACGGGGCGCACGTGACGGTCGGGATCCTGATGCTGCTCAGCCTCGCCGGGCTGACCAAGCTCGATCGGGTCAAGCCCGACCAGCACATCAAGACCGAGATGATCGGCCTCTACTGGCACTTCGTCGACATCATCTGGATCATCATCTTCACCGTCGTCTACCTCATCCCTGCGGGCTGAGTCGAGGAGGAGACCGTGGCGACCACCACCGACGCTGCCGCTGACACCGGGATCGAGCCCGAAGAGGTCCACCACCCCACGCCCGGGGAGTACGTCCGCATCGGCATCGTGCTCGCGGTGCTGACCGCGCTCGAGGTGAGCCTGTTCTACATCGCGCTGGCCGATGCGGTCCGCGTGACGTCCATGCTGATCCTGATGGTGATCAAGTTCGGGTCGGTCGTGGCGTTCTACATGCACCTCAAGTTCGACTCCCGGCTGTTCCGGCGGCTCATGCTGGCGGGGCTGATCCTGGCGGCGGCGGTCTACGGGGCGGTGTTGGCGATGTTCACCAACGTCACGCCGCCCGGCACGACCTGAGCACGGCATGACTGATCGAGCCTCACCCCCCAGGCCGGCAACGCCGGCCCCTCCCCCCTCTCAAGGGGGGAGGCATGGACTGATCGAGCCTCACCCCCCAGGCCGGCAACGCCGGCCCCTCCCCCCTCTCAAGGGGGGAGGCATTGACTGATCCGCTGGCCTGGCACCTCCACCCGGAAGCGTGGCTGCTCTGCCTGGGGTTGCTCGGGCTGTACTTCGGCGCCATCCGCCGCTACGGCCGGCTGTTCCACCCGCGCCCGTCCGACCCCCCGATCACCTCCGGTCAGCGGTTCGCGTTCGTGCTCGGCGTCGCGCTGCTGTGGTTCGCCTCGGCCTCGCCGTTGCACGACATCGGCGAGCGCTACCTGTTCTCGGCCCACATGATCCAGCACCTGATCGAGGTGTTCGCGGTGCCGCCCCTGCTGCTGTTGGGCACGCCCCGCTGGATGGCCGAGCTCGTCCTGCGCCCCGCCTGGCTCCGACGTTCGGTGCGGGCGATGGGCCAGCCCCTCGTCGCCGCGGCGACCTTCAACGCGCTGCTGCTCGCACTGCACTGGCCGGCGCTGATCGAGTGGACGCTGGGGTCGGAGTCGCTGCACGTCGGTGTCCACGCGGTGCTCGTCGGGGCGGCGCTGCTGATGTGGCTCCCGGTGCTCAGTCCCGTGCCGCACATCGTCCCACGGCTCTCGCTGCCGGGGCAGATGGGCTACTTGTTCCTCCAGACGCTGCTGCCGACGGTCCCCGCCTCGTTCCTTACCTTCGGCGAGGCCCCGCTGTACGCCATCTACGAGACCTTCCCCCGCATCTGGGGCATCTCCGCGCTCCACGACATGCAGATGGCGGGCCTGATCATGAAGCTCGGCGGCGGCGTGCTGCTGTGGACCATCATCACCATCCTGTTCTTCAAGTGGGCCTCTCGCGAGGACCGCGCTGACCACGGTGAGGCTGCCGCCCCCCCTGTGACGTCGTCGACCACCGGCTGACCACGGAGACCGACCGCATGGACAAGCACTTCCGCAACCGGGCCTTCCTCCCCATCGTCATGCCGCTGGCGATCCTGGCGTTCATCGCGATCCTCGTCGGGCTGTTCGCGCTGATCCTGCTGTGGAACACGCGCGAGTCGGCGCTGGTGCTCGCGCTCGTCGCCGCCGGCGGTGTGCTGTTCGCCATCTCGCTGGCGTCCTCGCAGGACCGTCTGACCGGGCTCCAGCGGGGCGTCATCACGGCCGCGGGAGTGGTGCCGGTCCTGCTGGGCGGGGCGGTCGCCGTGGGCGTGTGGGAGGTTCCCGACGAGGAGCTCAACATCAACCGCACCCCCCACATCGTGGCGGGTGCGCTCGAGGGCAGCGAGGCGGCGGTCGTCGCCACCGAGTTCGAGTTCGACCCCGCCCAGGGCGAGTTGACCGCCGGCGAGGTCGCCTGGACCGTCAGCAACGAGGGCGCCGCCTTCCACACCCTGGTCCTCGAGGGACTCGAGGGCCAGATGAAGCTCGAGGTCAACAGCGGCGAATCCGACCAGGGCTCCATCACCCTCGACCCGGGGGAGTACGTCTTCTACTGCGATGTCCCCGGCCACCGCCAGCAGGGCATGGAGGGCACCTTCACCGCCGCCTGACCCTCCTCGCTGCCGCGCCCCGTCCCACGCGTCCCGTCGCATGGCCGCCCACTTCATCCCCCACTTCGGTCGGATATCCGGCCGAACCGGGTGACGAAGTTGCGCTGCCCGCCGGTCCACAGGCCCGGACCAGTCCGACGGCCCGCCCCGGACACACGTCGGTGACAATCGGGCATGGTCGACGACGAGCACCGGTCCGCCCTCGAGCGCCTCGGGTACGAAGCCCGCAAGCGCGGAGGCTGTTTCACCCGGCAGCAGGCGTACGCCGAAGGCGTCATCCCGGCGCGCTTCCACCACCTCACGTCGACGGGCGTGATCGTGCCGGTCCACCCGGGGCGTGCGATCTTCCGGTTCGCCGGCACGCCGACGACCTGGGAGTCGGACCTCCACGCGGCCCTGCTCATCGCCTCGCCTGCAGCGGTGGTGAGCCACAGGTCCGCCGCGCGACTCTGGGGTCTCGAGGACTTCGGTGTGACAACGGCGATCGATCTGTCCCTGCGAGCGAGGAAGTCCCGACGCCACGTCGATGGGGTGACCGTCCACCTCACGCGGTGGCTCCCGGAGGCGCAGGTCGTCAAGGTGGGGGCGGTGGATCGCGTGACCGTGGCCGCTCGGACGATCCGTGACCTCGCCCGGTACCTGCCTCACGACCGACTCCTCCCCGTGGCCGTGGACGCCTGCCGCCGCAAGCTGACCGACCCCGAGGAGCTGGCTCGTTGCCACCTCGAGATGGGTCGTGCCTGGGGTGCGCGGACCATGGAGTCGGTGCTCGAGATCCTCGACGACGACTGCCTCCGCGCGGCTTCGGTCCCCGAGCTCGACCTGCACGTCGCCTTGATCGGTGACGATCGGGTTCCCTCCGCACGTCCTCAACTACCCGGTGACGTTGCGGAGGGGTCGACGGGTCGTCTTCGACGTCGCGTGGCCCGATCTGCTCGCCGCGACAGAGGTGGACAGCGAGCGCTACCACGGCATCGACCACGACCGACGGCGTGACGCGGCGCGTGACGAGGCGACCCATGCCGATGGCTGGGTCGTGGAACGCGTGTCTACGGCCGAGCTCGGCGACATGGCCGGAACGCTCCACCGGCTCTGCGGCTTCATCGCCGAGGCGCGCCGCACACTCGGTTCCCGCTACGTTGCGTGAGAGCCTCGACTTCGTCTCCCGATCCGATCGGATATCCGAGCGAAGTGGGGGACGAAGTCAGGTCAGCTGCGGGGGCGTGTCCCCGCGTACTGCCAGGCGAGCAGCGACAGCGCGATCGCGCCGATCATCAAGCCGAAGTCGCGCAACGCGATGTCCCAGTACTCGGTCCGGCCGATCGGCTCGACCGGATCGCCGAACCAGCTGAGCACGACCAGGTTCACCACGATCGTGCCGAGCCAGAAGGCGACGAGCGGGGCGCCGATCCGCGGCGCGAACAGCACCAGCAAGCCTGCCGCGATCTCGATCACACCGACGCCGTACATGATCTCCTGCGCCGTCCAGGGCAGTGCGTCGACGACGCCGTCCCACAGGTAGTACTGCCACTCGACCATGAGGTTGAAGAACTTGTCGAGGCCGAACAGGATCGGGGCGACCCCGAAGCCGGCCCGGAGCAGGCCGTACGCCCAGTACGCCAGGTCCCGCCCGGCCCGGGGCGGGGCGACCGTCGTCGCTGCCGTTGCGCGCTCCTCGGTCTGGGCAACCATGAGAACCTCCACGAGGTCGTCTCGAACCAGGTTGCGTCCGCGCACTGGGCCTGGCCGCGAGCGGACCCGACCGGACGACCGTGATCGCTCAGCGCACGGCGCCGGTACCGTTCAGAGGAGGGCGTCGAGGGTGGCGGCGCCGAAGACGAGGGCGAGGTAGCTCGTCGAGTAGTGGAACAGTCGCATGGCGGTCCTCACGTCAGGATCACGACGGAGGCGGTGGGCGAGCACGAGCCACCCGGCGGTGAGCGCGAGCGCGGGCACGACGTACCAGGGCCCGGCCTGCGCCCCGGCCCAGTACAGCAGCACCATCGCCAGCAGCAGGTAGCTGTAGAGCAGGATGTGGCGGGTCGCTTCGCGGTTGCCGTGCGTGACGGTGAGCATGGGCAGGCCTGCGGCGGCGTAGTCATCGCGGTAGCGCATCGCCAGCGCCCAGAAGTGTGGCGGCGTCCAGTAGAAGACGATGCCGAACAGCAGCCACGGCTCGGGTGCAGCCAGGGTCGCACCGGGCACCGCGACCCAGCCGGTCAGCACCGGCACGCACCCTGCCGCCCCGCCGATGACGACCGCCTGGAACGTCCGGCGCTTCATCCCCAGCGTGTACACGAAGACGTAGAACAGGATCGCCGAGGTCGCCAAAAGCGCCGCCGGGAGGTTGACGAGCAGCGCCAGCCACGCGAACCCGGCCACGCCCAACACGACCCCGAACGCGACCGTGGCGCGGCTCGACACCAGATCGCGGGCGGTCGCCCGGCCGCGGGTCCGGTCCATCATGCGGTCGATGTCGCGGTCGAGTTCGTTGTTGAGCACGTTCGCGCTCGCCGCCGACAACGTCCCGCCCAGCAGCGTCGCGAGCACCAGCCACGTCCCGGGCCATCCCTGCTCCGCGATGACCATGGCGGGCACCGTCGTCACCAGCAGCAGCTCGATGATGCGCGGCTTGGTCAGCCCAACCCAGTAGCGGGTCACCACGCCCCGCTCCCTGGTGGGCGCCCCGGCCTGGGGGGTGGAGACAGAGTCGGTCATGCCTCCCCCCTTGAGGGGGGAGGGGCCGGCGTTGCCGGCCTCGGGGGTGGAGACAGGGTCCGTCACGCCGGCACCTCGACCGGGGACCGGTCTGGAGCGGACGACGCCGCCACCTCACCGTTGCGGCGTGCCAGGACGGCCGCGGCGACGAGCGCCGCCCAGGACGCGGTCGCGACCATGAGGTGGGCGACGATCAGGCCCGCCGCCGATACCTCGGTGAACACGTGCGCCGCCCCGAGGCCGATGTTGACCGTGTAGAGGGCGAAGCCGGTGTGGACGAGCGAGGTCTCGGGGCGGGGTCGCCCCGCGCGCCCCGCGCGCATCGCGAGGTAGGTGAGCGCGACGAAGACCACGGCGACGACGGCGCGGTGACCGACGTGGAGCTGGGTGGTCGTGTCGGCGCCGGTCGGGATCAGCCCGGCATCGGTGATCGGCCAGCCCGGGACGTAGCGGTTGTGCACCAGCGAGCCGAGCACGATCACGGCGTAGACGCCGAGGGCCCCGCCCCACAGCAGCCGCGACCACGCGGTGGTGGCGTCCGGTTCACCGCGTGAGCCGATGAAGAAGCTGTTGACGGCGATGGCGGCCAGCAACCCCATGAGGATCATCGCCACGCCGAGGTGGACGCTGACGAGGTCGACGTCGAGGCCGGTCTTGACCACCGCCGCCCCGAGCCCCGCCTGGACCAGCACGGCGATCACGGCGATAGCGGCGGGCACGTACAGCCGTCGCTCCGCGGCGTGGCGTCGTCGCGCGTGGATGGCCAGCGCGATCAGCAGTCCGATGACGATCGCGGCGACCCAGCGGTGGGTCCACTCGACGACCATGTGGAACTCCCACCGGGGCAGCAGGCCCCCGAGTGCGCCGTCCTCGCACAGCGGCCACGAGTCGCGGCAGCCGAAGCCCGATCCCGAGCCGCGGGTGAACGCCCCGATGCCCACGAGGACGAGGGCGGTCGCCAGCGAACCGACGGACAGCTTCTGCGTTCGGGTCACGCGTCGACCGTCGCGCGTGGTCCGGTGGTATCAGCGGCGACGTCGACGGAGCGCAGACGCCACCCGACCCACGCGATCGCGGCCGCGAACACCAGCGACACGGTGAACAGCAGCCCGTGGACGACGACGAACCCGGTGGTCCGCTCCACGTCGTCGGTCGCGAGGTTGTACAGGCGCGTCCCCCAGACCCAGACGTTCCAGGCGGCCGCGGTCAGCAGCAGCCAGGACCAGCGTCGGAAGGGCTGGGAGGACGCGTTGCGGGCCCAGGTCGGCACGAGGGAGAGCCTCCGGAGACGGCGGCGCCGCAGGGTACGCGGCCGGTCCCGGCGACGCCGCATCCGCGCCGTTGGTGGAGGGGTGGCACCCTCCCCCCTTCGGACCGGAGGTTGACGTGGCGGACGATCCGCTCCGGCTGGTCGTGTTCGGCGACAGCCTCGCCTTCACGACCGCGGAGGGCCCGCAGTTGCCCGACCACCCGGGCGTGTACCCCAACGTCCTGCGGCGCCTGCTGGAGGCCGAGCTGGGGCGCGAGGTCGAGGTCACGACCCTCGCGCGCGCGGGGCTGACCATCCGCGAGGCGTGGCGCTGGGTGACCAAGGACCGCCACGCGCAGTTCGATGTCCTCGCGCGCGCCGACGCGCTCGTCGTCGCCATCGGCAGCTTCGACCACGCCCCGGCCGGCACGCCGGCGGTGCTGGACGCGGTCGTGCCCTACGTCCGCTCCGACCGCGCCCGTCGCGGGCTCCGGCGCGGTCTGCACCTCGCCTACCCCTGGTTCGTCCGCGTCAGTCGGGGACGCCGACCGCGCACGCCCGACCGCGTCTTCGACCGGCTCTACGACCAGCTGCTGCTGCAGCTGCGTGGACTCGTTCGCGGGGCAGCCGGTGTCGTCATGGGTCCCACGAGCCACCGCTCGGACTTCTACGCCCACCGTCACCCCGGCCACACCCAGGCGGAGGCCCGCCAGTTCGCGATCGCGCAGCGGCACGGCTTCCCGACCGTACCCTCGTGGCCGCACGTGCTCTCGGCGACCGACCGGCTCAACATCGATGGCATCCACTGGCCCGAGGACGTGCACGCCGCGGTGGCTGCGGCCCTGGCCACCCCCCTGCTCGATCAGCTACGTGGGACCGCCTGCAAGCTGGTCGACCCCTGGGACGAGCACGGGGCGTGAGGGAAGATGACACGCAGCGCTTCAGCGGCGGCTCGGGTAGCCGACTAGTACCTTCGTCGATCGGGATGAGTTCCGTGGAGGGTGCGCTGTGAGTTGGGCTAGACGTCGCCTGCGCCAGGATGGCTTCACGCTGGTCGAGCTCTTGGTGGTCGTGGTCATCCTCGGCGTCCTCGCGGGTATCGCCATCGCGACCTTCCTCATGCAGCGCGATCGAGCGGTGCGCAGCGCCGCCATCTCGTCGCTCCGGAACACCGAGACCGTGGTCGAGAGCATCCGGAGCGAAACCGGCGTACTGGCCACGACCGCGGCGGAGTACACCGCCGATCAGCCGGCGTTCACCTACGTCGACGATCCGGCGGCTTCGGACGATCCCAACGAGATCTCGGTGGACGGCGACGACGCCGTCCCGTACGTCTCGTTCGCCGCCCTCGGCGGCGACTTCTGCTTCTACCTCCGGGTCGACGACACCGTCGGCTCGTTCCGGCACCGCGAGCCGGCCGAGGGGGTCGACTGCACCGGGAGCGAGTTCCCGCCAGGGGTCCCCGGGGCTGGCTGGGGCTAGACGCAGCACCGCTACGTTCGCCTCCTGACAGGAGGCACGGCGTGAAGATCGGTGTCCAGCTCCACCCGCAGCACACGACCATGGACGCGTTGCGGCAGGCCGCACGCGGCTCCGACGCGATGGGTGTCGACAGCATCTGGACGTGGGACCACTTCTACCCCCTCTACGGCGACCAGCAAGGGCCGCACTTCGAGGGCTGGACGACGCTGACCGCCTTCGCCGCGGACACCGAGCGCGCCCGCCTGGGGATCCTCGTGTCGTGCAACAGCTACCGCAACCCCGACCTGCTCACCGACATCGCCAGGACGGCGGACCACGTCTCCGGTGGGCGCGTCATCCTCGGCATCGGCGCGGGCTGGTTCGAGCAGGACTACGCGGAGTACGGCTACGAGTTCGGTTCTCCCGGCCAGCGCGCCCGTGCGCTGGAGGAGAGCCTGCACCGGATCGCCGCCCGCAAGGAGCGTCTCAACCCGCCACCGGTCGGCGACCTCCCCATCATGATCGGCGCCAAGGGTGAGAGGGTCATGCTGCGCCTGGTCGCGCAGCACGCGGATCTGTGGAACACGTTCGGTCCGCCTGACGACTTCGCGGCGAAGAACGCGGTCGTCGATCGCTGGTGCGACGAGGTCGGTCGCGATCCCCGCGCCATCGAACGCACCGTCCTGATCAGGGCGGACGAAGGTCCTGGCGTGGTCCAGGCCTACGCTGAAGCGGGGGTGGAGCACCTCATCGTGCAGCGCGGGGCGCCGTTCGACCTCGTGCCCATCGGGGCGTTCCTGGACGCCGCCCGCTGACCGTCACGCGGTGTTGTCCCAACCCTCCTCGAGGATGGTGTCGCCGCTGCGCAGGCGGTAGTACACCTGCCAGTGGTAGTAGGCCTCGTACGTGACCGGCTCGGCCTGCATCACCGACGCGTACGCCTCGATCGCCGCGACGTAGCGGTCGGAGTGGTTGTAGGCCCACAGGGCGCCCGCCATGTCCGCAGGCGCCCCGTGCGCCACGAGGTAGCGGGCCGCGGCCCGGATCGCGTCGCGCGGGTCGGTGATGTCGCCCTCGCCGTACGCCTCCCAGGTCGAGGGCAGGAACTGCATCGGTCCCCGAGCGCCCGCGACCGAGTCACCGCGGATGCGGCCCATCCTCGTCTCGACGAGGTGGATCGCCGCGAGGTAGGTCCAGTCGACGCCGAACTCCTCCCCGGCCGCCAGGTAGTGGCTGCGCAGTTCATCCGGCGGTGGCGGCGTGACGATCTCCCACGGCGGCAGCTCGTCGCGTGGCTCGGTCAGCGCGAACAGCTCGACCGTCGCACGCAGGTTCGCGTCGTAGCTGTCCCCGAGCGCCACGGGCACCCGAGCGGTGACGAGCTCGTGCCACTGCGGAGTCAGCGCGAGCTGCCGGTACGCCGCCTGCTGCACGTGCGCCCACCCACGCAGGCGGTCGGTCGGCGTCTCGGGGTCGCGGATGGCCGCCTCGGCCGCGAGCAGATCGTCCGCGAGCGCCTCCGCCGACGCGTGCTCGGTCGTCGCCCCAGGGGGCGCATCCGGCGTCGGGCTCGGCGAGGGAGAAGGCGAGGGAGACGGGGACGGCGGGTCGGTGATCGCAACCGTCGGCGACGGCCCGGCCATGGGCTCCGCTCCGTCGTCAGCACACGCCCCGCCCACGAGGACGAGCACGGCGACGGTGAGGGACGAGGTCAGACGCGACATGCCGACGGAGGGTACGGACGACCCGATCACGCGCGAACCGAGGGAGCGCGACGGCAGCAGCCGCGCGGATCAGCGCCCCGCCTCGGCCTGCAGCGCCGCCCCGCGCGCCCGCTCGTCGATCGGCTCCCGGATGAACTCCTGCACGACCCGGCGGCAGACGTCGTCGCGCCACTGGATCGGCGGGCTCTTCATGAAGTAGCTCGACGCGGAGTACACCGGCCCACCGTGACCGCGGTCCTTGGCGATCTTGGCCATGCGCAGGGCGTCGATCACCACGCCGGCCGAGTTGGGGGAGTCCCACACCTCGAGCTTGAGCTCGGCGTTGAGCGGCACGTCACCGAAGGCGCGGCCCTCCAGACGGATGTAGGCCCACTTGCGGTCCGACAGCCACGGCACGTGGTCGGACGGGCCGATGTGGATGTTCTCCTTGGGCAGCTCGTAGCTGAGCTGGCTCGTGACCGACTGGGTCTTGGAGATCTTCTTGGACGTCAGGCGCTCGCGTTCGAGCATGTTCATGAAGTCCATGTTGCCGCCGAAGTTGAGCTGGTAGGTGCGATCGACCTGCACACCGCGATCCTCGAACAGCTTGGCGAGGATGCGGTGGACGATGGTCGCGCCGACCTGGCTCTTGATGTCGTCGCCGACGATCGGCACGCCGGCCTGCTCGAACCTGGCGGCCCACTCGGGGTCGGACGCGATGAAGACGGGGAGGCAGTTGACGAAGCCGACGCCGGCGTCGATGGCGCACTGGGCGTAGTACTTCGCCGCTTCCTCGGAACCGACCGGGAGGTAGCAGACGAGCACGTCCGCCTTCGACGCCTTCAGGACGCCGACGACGTCGACCGACTCGTCCGGAGCCTCCTCGATCACCTCGCGGTAGTACTGGCCCAGACCGTCGAGGGTGCGCCCCCGCTGCACGGTCACGCCGATCGGCGGGACCTCGGCGAACTGGATGGTGTTGTTCGGCGGGGCGACGATGGCCTCGGCCAGGTCGCGACCGACCTTCTTGGCGTCGACGTCGAAGGCGGCGACGAACCTGACGTCACCCACGTGGTAACCGCCCAGCACGGGGTTCATCAGCCCGGGGATCTGCTCATCGGGGTGGATGTCCTTGTAGTACTCCACGCCCTGGACGAGCGAGCTCGCGCAGTTGCCGACGCCCACGATGGCGACGTTGATCTGCCGCGCGTTCTCGGTCATGGGTCCACTCCTACGGTCGTGTCCGGGCGGTCGCGCCATCCACGCGCCGCGGTGACGGTGACTTGGCCGGTGCCGGGTCCTCGTCGGGCTGTTCGGTCTCGGGACTCACCGCGTCGTCCTCGGCGCCGGTGAGCTGACGGCGTTCCGCGGCGATGAGGTCGTCGAGCCAGGCGATGTCGGCCGCCGTGGCGTCGATGCCGTGCTGGAGCAGCGACATCGTGTAGCTGTCGACGTGACCCGGGGCCTCGTCGAGCGAGGCCTTGAGGTCGGCCAGCTTGTCGTGCAGGTAGGCCTTGCGACGCTCCAGCAGGCGGATGCGCACCTGGGGGGTGAGGTAGCGGAAGAACGCGAGACGGAGGGGGAACTTCTCCTCCTCCCACGTGGTCGCGGCGCGGTCCTCGATGAGGTCGAGGAAGTCCTGCTCCCCGCGCTGGGTGATGCGGTAGATCTTGCGTCGTCGTGCGGTGCTGCGATCGTCGAACAGCACCTCGACCGCGCCCCGCTTGGCGAGCCGCTTCAGGGTCGGGTACAGCGATCCGAACGAGACCTGCCAGAAGCTGCCCAGCTTGGCGCTGAGCTCCTTGCGGAGCTCGTAGCCGTGCATGGGCCGCTCCTTGAGCAGACCGAGGATCGCCAGTTCGAGCACGAGGCAGCTTCCTGTTACCGTTCGCGTGGATCGCGGCGGGTAGCGCGGCGATGTATCGGGGCGATATATCGTGACGATACGTTACCCGGGTGGTCCCCCTCCGGCAAGCACGCGCGCGGACGAAGACGGATGGCGATGACCCTGCCGCCACGCGCACGAGCGTCCCTGTGACCGAGGACGACCGCGACCTCGCTCGGGCGATGTACGAGCTCGAACGGCTCACCGATCGACTCCGCGAGCGCAACGCCGAGTTGGAGCAGTTCGCCTCGGTCGTCGCGCACGACCTGAAGTCGCCGCTGTCGTCGATCCGGGGTCTCGCCGAGACCCTCCAGGCCCGTGCCGAGGACCTGAGCGAGGCAGAGGCGGACATGCTCGGACGCATCGTCCGCGCCGCCGATCGGATGCGCGCCCTCATCGACGACCTGCTCGTCCTCGCGCGGGCCGGTGGTGGCGACCTCGACCTCGAGCAGGTCGACCTGGCTGAGGTGGCCGCCGACGTGATCAGCGACCTCGGCGAGTCGCTCGACGTGGCCGGTGGAGAGGTCATCGTCCACGAGCTGCCGACGGTCGAGGCGTCTCCCACCCTGATGCGCCAGCTGCTGCTCAACCTCGTCGGCAACTCGATCAAGTACCGCCGCCCCGACGCTCCCCCACGCGTCGAGATCGCCGCCGAACCAGCGCCGCCGCCCCTCTACGCCGACCCCGACGGCGGCTGGTGGCGCATCGCGGTCCGCGACAACGGTCGCGGCTTCTCGCAGGACGACGTGGACCGCCTGTTCGTCGCGTTCGACCGGCTCGGACAGGTCGACGTGTCGGGCACCGGGGTCGGCCTGCCCATCTGCAAGCGCATCGTCGAGCGCCACGGCGGCGACATCTCTGCCGAGGGAACGCCCGGCGCGGGCGCGGCCTTCACGATCCTGCTGCCGGAGCGCCAACCGGAGCGGTGACGGCGGGGCGTGGTGGCACGGTGGGACCGTCCGGCTCGTCGGGACCGACCGTCGCGGCGAACTCCGACCCCGTGGCGCAGATGACCCGCACCACGATGTACATCCGGTGGGTGCCGTCGGCGAGCAGCGCCTCGGCCTCGAAGCCCTCGTCCTCGAGGAGCAGCAGCTCGACGCCGGCTTCGGTGGCGTAGTGCTCGCGCGCCTCGATGGGCGTCATGGCCAGGAAGCCGTCGACCTGCGTGAGGGGACCACTGTGGTGGACGGCGGTCGGGTACGCGCTGTCGGGGAGCCGCAGACCGTCGACGTCGCGGACATCGATCGGCTCGGGAGGGTCGGTGCAGGGGGCGAGGATGCTGTAGTCGATCGGCTGAGGTGACGGGGCGGCGCGGGGCTCGTCGCCACCGCAGGCGCCGAGGAGGCTGCCGGCGAGCAGGAAACCGGCAGCCCCGAGTCGAAACCCTCTCGTGAGCACATCCACCGAGGGGAGCATCGCATGCGCCGCTGGCTCGTTCCGACCGTCGTCCTCGCACTCGCCGCGAGCGCCCTGGCCGCCATCGACGCTCACCACGCTGACGACATCGGCCTCCCCGCCAAGATCGTCGACCTGACGCCGGACATCGTGCGGGTCAGCGAGTACGCGACCACCGACTTCACGCCGGAGGACGGTCCGGTCGACACCACCACCCAGTGGCGCGTCACGACCGGCACCGGCAACGCGGCGGAGTCGTGGGTCACCACCACGCCGGAGGGACGCATCTACGACCTCGGCGGCCGCTACCTCAACTACTCCGACGATGACGGTCAGACGTGGAAGTCGGTGCAGCCGCAGGACCCGCTGATCAACGGCGAGGGCTCGGTGGTGGTCGCCCCCAACGGCGACATCCTCGGCGTGACGTGGGACCCCTACGCCGGCGACCGGGTGTGGACCTACAAGTACAGCAAGGCCGAGGACGCGTGGTACTACTCACAGAACGTCTTCCACACCCCCTTCTGGGACCGTCCCGGCATCGACGTCGTACCCGGCGAGTTCACCGACCCCCTGGGCAACACCTCGCCGTACATCGTCTTCATCAACGGCTTCCCGCACAACATCTGGCACTACAGCTACGACGGTCTGAACTACCCCTACACGACCGAGCTGAACGTCGACCGTCGCAACAACCAGGACGCACCGGTCAACGAGTGGCTCGACATCGAGCCCGATCCGTCATACGACTGGATCCAGCCCAACACCTACTTCGCGTTCGCCGCGCTCGGCGACGGCGATGCCGTGATGGGATCGCTGTACTGGGAGAGCGACGACATGTCGTGGCACCCCTTCACCCTCGGCGACGGCTCGTCGTTGCCCAACGGCGGCCGGATCCAGACCGACTCGCTGGGCCGGCTCCACACCACGGTGCGGGTGGCGGACGGCTTCGAGTACCGCGTGTCCGACGATGGCGGCCGCACGTGGAAGGCGACGTTCGCCGGTACCGGCAGCCCCGGCGACTTCCGTGCCAACGCCGAGGTCGGCGTCGCGGCGGTGTGGGCGCTGGAGGGCACCCAGGATCTGCTCTACAAGTTCGACATCAGCGGCGATGCGCCGGTGCTGACCCACCGCCACGTGATCGGCCGCGGTGACGACTCGAGGACCGGCGGCATCGGCTTCTACGGGCTCACCGGCGGTCACCGCTACGACTTCCCCAGCGTGGGCATCCTCCCCGACGGGCGTGCGGTGCTGTCGTTCATGGACACCAGCACGACGATGTCGTTCCCGACGCTGGGCACGCACGTGGTGTCACCGGGTCTGGCGATCGAGCTGCCGGCCCCCGAGGCGCCTACGACGAGCGGCTAAGCGCCACCGTACTTCCGCTGCCGAGAGCTGAGCGCCGCCGCCCCGAGCGTCGCCGCGATCCCGAGCGCCGTGCCGGCACCGGTCGTTGGCAGATCGGGAGTATCGGTCGGCGCACCGGATGCGTCGTCGTCGGGGCGCCCGCCGCCGCTCACGGATCCGTCGCTGGTGAGCGTGCGCGACCACGCCACCGATCCGTCCCCCCGCAGCAGCTCGATGGCCAGGCTCGGCGCCCCGCCGAGATCGCCGCTGCGGAACCAACCGAGGTAGCTCTCCCCGGCTTCCTCGAACAGCACCCCGTCCCCACCGACGGGTGGGTGCCAGCCCGGCGGGGGCGGGATCGCCAGTGGGCACGGTCGCAGCTCGAGGACGCCGCGAGACTCCACGACCGCGGCGGAGTGCGAGTCGCCCGTCACGAACACGACCGCTCCCTCCACCGCGGCGGCGATGTGGTCGAGCACCACCTCACGCTCGGCGGTGAAGGCGCTGCCCCAGCAGGTCTCGTCGTTCGCCGGGTGGAAGACCGGGTTGGGCGAGCACACGATCTTGAACGGCGCGTCGCTCGTGGCGAGCCCGTCGAGCAGCCACGAGAGCTGGTCGCGCCCGATCAGCGACTTACCGGGCTCGTCCGGCGCCTCGGGGTCGTGCTTGTAGCGGCGTTGGTCGAGCATCCACGTGTGCACGTAACCGGCCGCGAAATCGTAGTAGGGGTCGGCGGTCACGATGTGCTCGTAGGGGAGGATGCCGAAGTCGGCCAGGTCGGCTGCGGCGGAGTCATCGACGCCGTAGTCGTGGTCGTCGCGGGTGATCGCGAAGCAGCAGCGATCGACGATCGGGGCCAGGACTCCGGCGTCGAGGAACTCGCGCCAGATCCCCGCGTAGCCGGACACGGTCTGGCTCAGCGACCCGTGGCTGTCGGGGTAGTTGAGGTCGCCCTCCCACACGAACACGTCCGGACCGAGGTCGGCGAGGAGCGAGAACGGGTTGGCGCCGACGGTGTTGAACTCGTACGCGCACGAGGCGATCGCCAGCGTCCACGGCGTGCCGTCGTCGATGCCGGGGAGCGCACGGAAGCGTCGGACGGGTCCGGGGCTGGTGCCGGCGGCGCTCCGGAACACGGGGCGCCAGAACACCTCTCCGGCTCCGGCTGGTGTGCTGACCGAGGACAGCAGCGTCAGGAACTCGTTCGTCGGGACGAACACGCTCCTCGTCGCACCCGTCAGGTCCGGCGACGCTGCCACCTCGATCGCGATCTCGGCGGGCACGTCGGCGACCACCGACACCCGCGCCCCGCCGTCCGCCGGCGCCCCGGTCCGCACCGCCACGGCGGAGGGGACCGTGGGCTGGGGCTGCTCGGCCGAGCTCACCGACCAGGCGTCGACGTGCGCGACGCTGACCTGGCGGTACTCGGCCTCGGTCAGACCGGCGAGCGGGGTGGTGTTGACGAGGCGACCGCTGCCGAACATCGGGGGTGCATCCGGACCGCTGAGGAAGCCGGTGTCGGACGTCGCCAGGACGCCGGGATCGCCCCCGACCTGCAGCTGCGGGGTGCGGTCGTCGCCCTCGGCGATCGCACTCAGGCCGTCCGCATCCGTGACGGTCGCGACCACGCGGGTCGGATCCGCACCGGTGACCTCGAGCGACACCGTCAGCGGGGTGCGCAGCACGGGCGCGGGCGCCGAGGCGATCACGGTCTCGCCGTCACGCGTGCGCGCCACCGCGCTGATCGTCCCGGTCGAGGTGTCCACGATCGCGGCGAGGTGCGTGCGGGGCGCCACGCGTCGTGCCACCACTCCCGCGGCCAGGCCGAGGCGACTGAAGTTCGCGACGACGACCGCGTCGAGGACGCGGTGGTCGGCGAGGAAGGCCACGTGACGTTCGTCGGCGGGGTAGATGTCGGTCGCGGCTTCGAAGACGCCGATCCCGCTCGCGACGCGGAGGTTCGCGACGCCGTCGATGAACCAGCCGTCGCCCCAGCCTTCGCGATCGACGTCGAAGCCCTCGGTCGCGTCGACGACGACCGCACCGACCGGCCCGGGGTGGAGCAGCGATGCGGCACCACCGACGATGCTGGCTCGCAGGAAGCTCCGGCGCGTCAGACGCATCCCCGTCCCCTCTCGACGAGGGCACGCTAACCAAAGCACGGTCAGGCGGGGCGGTAGATCCGGTCGCGGTACTCGCGCATCATCCGCGTGGCCGTGAAGCGCCAGCCCAACGTGCGCAGTGAGTTCTTCACGATCGCGATCCAGGCACGGGGGATACCGTCCTCGTCACGGTCGTAGAAGGTCGGGACGACCTCCTTCTCGAGGAGGTTGAACAGCGCCTCGCCGTGCTCGTGGTCCTGGTGTTCGACGTCGGTCGCGACGTCACCCTCGATCGCCCACCCGTTGGTCCTGTCGTAGCCCTCGGCCCACCACCCGTCGAGGACGCTCAGGTTCAGGCCACCGTTGAGCACGACCTTCATCCCGCTGGTGCCGCTGGCCTCGAGCGGTGGCCGCGGCACGTTCAGCCACACGTCGCATCCGGAGGTGAGCAGCGCCCCGATGTGCAGGTCGTAGTCCTCGAGGTAGCTGACCCGCTCGGCGACGGCGGTCTGGCTGCGCATCTCGAACAGCGATCGGACGATGCTCTTGGCACCGTCGTCCTTGGGATGCGCCTTGCCGGCCACGAACAGCTGCACGGGCTCGGGGTCGTCGAGGATCTTCGCGACGCGCTCTGGTTGCGATCCCAGCAGGTACAGCCGCTTGTACGAGGCGACGCGTCGCGCGAAGCCGATCGTCAGCGCGTCGGGGTCGAGCCGGCTCGCCGCCGCGTCGACGTAGTCGAGCGGCTCGCCCCGACGGAGGCGGTCCTCGATACTGCGCTCACGGACCCACTCGATCAGGGCTGTGCGGGAGGTACGTCGTGCCTCCCATAGCTCTGTGTCGGGGATGTCGTCGACGGCTGCCCAGGTCTCGGGGTCGCCCGCCCGTGCGGTCCAGTCGTCTCCGAGGTGGCGGTCGAGCACCGCTCGCATGGGGGCGGACAGCCACGTGGGCAGGTGCACCCCGTTGGTGACGTGGGTGATGGGAACGTCCTCGACCGGTCCCGGGTACAGCGGGTTCCACATCTGCCGCGCCACCTCGCCGTGCCGCTGGCTGACCGCGTTCGTGCTGCGTGAGAGCCGCAGCGCGATCGGCGTCATGCCCGGTTCGCCCTCGGGTTCGACGCATGCGAGGTCGAGGAAGCTGTCACGATCGAGACCGGCTCGCTCCGGCGCGCCGTCGACGGTCGCGAGGAAGCGATCGGTGGGGTAGGTCTCGTTGCCTGCCGGGACGGGGGTATGGGTCGTGAAGATGCAGCGCTCGCGGATGCGCTCCATGGCGGACGTCTGGTCGTGGCCGTCCGCGATGCGCCCCGCGATGAGCTCGAGCGCGGCGAGGGCGGGGTGGCCCTCGTTCATGTGGACCGTGCCCGGGTCGATGCCGAGGGCGCGCAACGCGCGGACGCCGCCGACCCCCAGGACCGTGTACTGGGCCAGGCGTAGGTCGGGATCGCCCTCGTAGAGCCGCGCGGTGATCCAGCGGTCGACCGGGTGGTTGGCGTGGAGGTTCGTGTCGAGCAGGTAGAGCGGGACCCGGCCCACGTCGACGCGCCAGATCCGTGCGTGCACGTCGCGGTCGCGGACCGGGACCTGGATCTCGAGTGGCTGGCCGTCGCTGCCGGTGACCGGCACGGCGGGGGTGAGCGGGGCGTCGGTCCGGACCCAGAACTCGTGTTGCCACCCGGTGCGGTCGAGCCGCTGGTGGAAGTAGCCGTAGCGGTACAGCAGGCCCACGGCGACCATCGGCATCGCGAGGTCGCTGGCCTCCTTCAGGATGTCACCGGCGAGGACGCCGAGGCCGCCTGCGTACAGCGGCAGTGCGTCGTGTACGGCGTACTCCGCGCAGAGGAAGGCGGTCGGTCGCTGCGGGTCCAGGCCCCCGGCGGGAGGGCGGGTCAGGTCCGCGTCGACACGGGCGGCGAGGGACTCGACCCGCTCGGCGAGCGTCGCATCGGAGGCGGCACGATCGAGCAGCGGTGGAGGGACCTCGACGAGGAAGCGCACCGGGTTACGCCCGACCTCCTCCCACCGGCGCGGGGCGATGGCTCCGAACACCGCGTCGCCCTCCGGGTCCCAGGACCAGCGCAGGTTGTAGGCGAGGTCAGCCAGGGGCCGCAGCGGCTCGGGGAGCCTCAGCGCGAGCGTGGCGGCTGCGCCACGCAGATCGGCGGCGCCGGTGGTCGGGGCGTGGTGCAGGTACACGGTCGGCCTCGTCGGATCGGAGCGGGCGGGCGGCCGTCAGCGACGGCGGAACAGCAGCGTGCAGTGTGCAGGTACCACCCGCTCCGTCCCACCCGGGACGGCCTCCCGGCCAGGTTCGTCACCGGGAGGGAGCGCCGCGCTCGTATCGAGCATGAGCTCCCAGCTCTTGGCCCAGGTCCCGTCGGGGATCGTGAACGTCACCGCTTCAGGGTGAGCGTTGAACAGGATCAGGAAGCTGTCGTCGGTGATCCGCTGTCCGCGGCGGTCGGGCCGGGCCATGGACTCGCCCGACAGGAACACCTGCATCGAGCGCGCCCGCGCGTGGTTCCAGTCGTCGTCGGACATCTGCTCACCTTCGGGAGTGAACCAGGCGATGTCCTCGACCTCCTCACCGTGCAGGGGACGGCCCTCGAACCAGCCCCGCCGACGGAACGTGGGGTGCTCACGGCGGATCCGCAGCAGCTCCCGCGTGAAGGCGAGCAAGGGCTCGTCGATCTCGTTCCAGTCGCACCACGAGATCTCGTTGTCCTGGCAGTAGGCGTTGTTGTTGCCGCCCTGGCTGCGACCCAGCTCATCGCCCCCGAGCAGCATCGGCACACCCTGCGACAGCAGCAGCGTCGTCAGCAGGTTGCGCTGCTGTCGCGCCCGGAGCTCGAGCACGTCCGGGTCGTCGGTCGGTCCCTCGACGCCGCAGTTCCACGAACGGTTGTCGTCGCTCCCGTCGGCGTTGCTCTCGCCGTTGGCCTCGTTGTGCTTGTCCTCGTAGGAGACGAGGTCGCGGAGGGTGAAGCCGTCGTGGCACGTCACGAAGTTGATGCTGGCGGACGGGTAGCGGGTCGACGAGGCGTACAGGTCCGAGCTGCCGGTGAGCCGCATCGCGAACTCCGGCAGCGTCTCGTCGGTCCCGCGCCAGTAGTCGCGGATCGTGTCGCGGTACTTGCCGTTCCACTCCGACCACCGCGGGGGGAAGTTGCCCACCTGGTAGCCGCCCTCACCGATGTCCCACGGCTCGGCGATCAGCTTCACTCGGCTGATGACGGGGTCCTGCTGGATGACCTCGAAGAAGGTCGACAGCCGATCGACGTCGTGCAGCTCCCGTGCGAGCGAGGCGGCGAGGTCGAAACGGAAGCCATCGACGTGCATCTCCTGGACCCAGTAGCGCAGCGAGTCCATGATCAGCTGCAGCACGTGCGGGTGGCGCATGTCGAGGCTGTTGCCGCAGCCCGTGTAGTCGATGTAGCGCCGAGGCTTGTGGTGGTCGAGCCGGTAGTACGCCCGGTTGTCCAGCCCGCGCAGCGACAGCGTCGGACCGGTGTGATCGCCCTCGGCGGTGTGGTTGTAGACCACGTCGAGGATGACCTCGATGCCGGCTGCATGCAGGTCACGGACCATGCGTTTGAACTCGCCCACCGCCGCTCCGAGGTGATGGGCGCTCGCGTAGTCGTTGTGCGGGGCGAAGTACGCGATCGAGTTGTAGCCCCAGTAGTTGGTCAAGCCACGCGCGACGAGGTGCTGCTCGCTCACGAACGCGTGCACGGGGAGCAGCTCGACGGCCGTGACCCCGAGCTCGATGAGGTGCTCGATGACCGCCGGGTGGGCGATGCCGCCGTACGTCCCGCGCAGGTCGGGCGGGAGCTCGGGCTGGCGCGCGGTCAGGCCCTTGACGTGGGCCTCGTAGATCACCGTGTCGTGCCACGGCGTGTTGGGTCGACGGTCCTCGCCCCAGTCGAACCACGGGTTGACGACCACCCCCTTGGGCACGAACGGGGCGCTGTCGCGATCGTCGGGTGGGCCGTTGAGGTCGCCGGCCGCGTACCCGAAGACCGCCTCGTCCCAGTACAGCTCCTCGTCGATCGCTCGGGCGTACGGATCGAGGAGCAGCTTCTTCGGGTTGCAGCGGTCGCCCGTGTTGGGATCGTAGGGGCCGTGGACGCGGAACCCGTAGCGCTGCCCGGGGGACACGTGCGGGAGGTAGCCGTGCCACACGAACCCGGTGACCTCGGGCAGCTCGAAGCGGATCTCGCGGCTGAGGCCGTCGAAGAGGCACAGCTCGACCCGTTCAGCAGCCTCGGAGAAGACGCTGAAGTTGGTGCCCACGCCGTCGTAGGTGGCGCCGAGGGGGTAGGAGTCGCCCGGCCACACCTCGAACCTGCTCACGCCACGCTCCCGGGATCAAGGGGATGGTCAGCCACGCCCCGTCGGCGCGGACGGCCCCGAGGGTAAGCGCTACGTGCGGTTGACGCGCTACCCGCCGCGGGGCGCGGCTCTCCCGGAAACCCCCGTATCCGGTGGTTCCGGGGGGATGGCGGGCGGCAGGCGACGCCGGGGCGGGTCCAGGTCGACAGGAACCCCCGTATCCGGTGGTTCCGGGGGACGGCGGGGGGTGCCACGGGTCCAGGTCGACAGGAACCCCCGTATCCGGTGGTTCCGGGGGATGGCGGGGGGTGCCACGGGTCCAGGTCGACAGGAACCCCCGTATCCGGTGGTTCCGGGGGATGGCGGGTCACCTGAGGAGGAGGCGGGGCGCCTCGACGCCGAGTTCGAACGCACGTGAGCGGGCGACCGACTCGATCCAGAGCAGGAACGCGTTCTCGTCGGCGAGATCCTCCGCGATGATGGGGACGACCTCGATCTCCAGGCGCTTCAGCTCGTCGTTGCGAGCGCCATCGCGCAGCCGTTCGCGCTCGCCTCGGTGGTCGACGAGCCCGAAGTACTCGAGTGCGAGGCGGATGGGGCGCCAGAACCAGTCGACACGACGTGTCGGAGTGACCCACACCTGCGGCTCGGGGCTGGGGTCGAACCGATCGAGCAACGGCGCCACTCGCCGTTCCCCCTCGCTCTCGTTCTCCGCGCTGCCCTCGGTCAGGAAGCTGTCCCACCACATCGCTCCGGGATCGTCGGGGCCGAGTTCACGGACCCTCGACTGGAGCCGTTCCGACGATGTCAACCTGCGAGCTCGGGCGTTGTCGAAGCCCACACGCACGCGCCGTTCGCCGAGCTCGTCCGCGAACCTCCCGCTATCGACCAGTGCGTTCGTGATGGTCGCAACTCGCAGCCCCTTGAAGCGGCCGGTGGTGGCATCTGGCGTGGGGTTGGCTCGGTAGCTGAACTCGACGTTGCCGATGCGGCGGTCCGGCCGGAGCAGCGCCTCGAACGGATCGCTCCTGGTGAAGCCTTCGATGTTCAGGATCGCCAACACGAACGGACCGGTGATGCACGCGTCGGGGCGCCCGCGCAGCTGTGCCGCCATCGCGTGCTGCTCCGGAACCTGCGGCGCGCCACGGACCCGGTACTGCCCTCGTTCGTGAGGGATCAGCTCGCCCCGCTGCACCAGGCCGTCGATCTGGCCCCGGCTCATGAAATCGAGGAGCTGGAACCGACCGACGATCCCGAACTGGTCGTTGAGCAGCTCCAAGGCTTGGTCGGGTAGTCGTGCCATGGCGCGCAGCTTCCACGAGCCGACGCGAGACGTCACGCCCCGCGGTGCCCAGCATGTGGATACGTGTGAGGCGCTACGCGAGCTTGCCGGGTCCACGGATCTGGCAGACCGCGGGGCGACGGCGAGCGGCCTCACCGGAACCCCCGTATCCAGTGGTTCTCGGCCGGGGCGTAGGCGCGACGGGGACCGGACCCACAGCAACCCCCGTATCCGGTGGTTCTCGTGGGATGGCGCCGCGCGATGGGAGCCCGACGCACCGGAACCCCCGTATCCGGTGGTTCTCGGGAAGGGTGGGGCGCACCGGGGTCGGGGACACCGGGGTCGGGGACACCGGGGTCGGGGGGTTCGCCGGAATCCCCGTATCCGGTGGTTCCGTGAGGGGGGCCGGGCGGCGGTCACGGCGGGGGCGGGGCGGCGGTCACGGGGGGGTAGCCCCGCCCCGCGCATCGCCCAGGGCCGACAGGCGGTGGGTGACGGCGGGGTCCTCGGTGATGGCCTCGAGCGGTTCGGGGAGGGCGAGGGTCCAGTTGCGGGGCAGGCTGGTGCCGGGGATGTTGGGGCGGTCGGTGACGCCGAGCAGGTCCTCGACCTGGGTGACGACGACCCGCGATCGCGCCCCGCCGAGCAGGCGGTGGGCGGCGAGGATCGCCTCGTCGAGCGGGGCGTCGGGGCCGAGGCCGGCGCGGTCGGCCAGGCGGCTGCGTACTCGGGCGAGGAAGTCCTCGTCCGGCTCGCGACCCAACTCACGCTGGGCTGCCGACTCGGCGCCGGTCCAGACCCCGACCAGAGTGGGCAGGTCGTGGGTCGTCAGCGCCCCGAGCGAGTCGGGCGCCCAGTGGTCGGGATGGTCCTCGTCGAGCCACAGCACCTGGTAGCGCAGCATCCGGCGCGTGGCGAGCTCGTCGCGGACGCCTGCCTCGACCGTCCCGAGGTCCTCCCCGACGATGTAGGCCTGCGCGCGGTGGCTCTCGAGCGCGAGGACGCCGAGGACCTCGCGGGTCGGGAAGCGCACGTACGCACCCTCGGCCGGGGTCGCGCCCGGTGGGATCCAGAACTGGCGGAACAACCCCAGGACGTGGTCGATGCGCAGCGCGGTCGCGTGCCGCAACGCGCCCCGCAGCGTCTCGATCCACGGCTGGTACCGGGTGGCCCGCAGCCGCCAGGGGATGAACGGCGGCAGCTGCCAGTCCTGGCCGTGCGGACCCAGCTCGTCGGGCGGGGCGCCGACACTGGCCCCCACGGCCAGGGAGTCGCCCAGATCCCAGGCGTCGAACCCTCCGGGGTCGAACCCGACCGGGAGGTCGCGCATCAGTCCGATCGACGCCCCGGCTCGGGCCAGCTGGCGGTCGAGCTGCCACTGCACCCAGCGGTGGAACGCGACCCGGTCGGCGTGCTCGGCAGCGAACGCCTTCACCTCGGGAGAGTCGGGGACGCCGTACCCGCCGGGCCAGGCGTGCCAGTCGTCCCCGAACCGCTCGACGAGCGCGTTGTAGGTCGCGAAGCGATCGAGCGCCGGCCCCACCTCGGCGGCGAACGCCTCGACCTCGTCCGCGAACGTCCGGCGCCCCGCCCGCGCCCACAGCGCCTCGAGCGCGGCGCCCTTGAGGCGCAGCACCGCGTCACGGTCGATGTCGCGCCGACCGTTGAGGCTCCGTCCGGCGCGCGCGAGCGCCCCGAGGTGGTCGCCGAGCAGCTCCACCCCCTCCAGCTCTTCGATGCGCAGGTACAGCGGATCGCGGAAGCGGCGCGTCCCGGGGAAGTAGGGACTGGGATCGAGGCGCTCGGCGGGGCGGGGCGCGTCGATCGGGTTGATGAGGGCGACATCGGCACCCAGACCGGCCGCCCAGGACCCGAATGTCGCGAGGTCGGCGAGATCGCCGACCCCCCAGCTCGACGCCGACCGCAGCGCGTACACCTGCAGCGCGACGCCCCAGGCATGCAGATCGTCGGGGAGGTAGCAGCCACCGGGCGTGACGATCAGCCGGGTCGACTCGTCCTCGCGGACGGCCCCGTCGCGGACCGGGTGCAGGTCGTGGTAGCCCAGCGGGAGGTCGTCGGGCAGCAGCCCCTCCGCGTGGCGCTCGGTGCCGTCCTCGAGCACGAGCACCACCGGCCCCATCAGCGGCTCGGGTGCTCCGTGGCGCACGACCCAGACGTCCCAGGGGTCCGGCGGCGCCTCCTCGGGCTCGCCACCCATCGCCTCGATCAGCGACCGGCGCGACGACTCTGGCACCTCGGTCCAGCGACCGTGCGCGTCCTCGTACCCCGCCACGACACCCCACCCGTCGTGGATCACGACGTCGCACCCATGCTGGCGGGACGCAGATCGGCGGTCGCGGCGGCGACTTCGTGGTCACCGAACACCGCGGCGGTGTCCGGGGGGATCGGTGCGTCCGCCGACACCGGCTGCGACGACAGCAGCAGGTGGGCGGGGCGGTCGCCCAGCGGCGGGTCGAGCGGGACGCGGCCGAGGTTGACGACCACCGTGACGCGGCCCCGCTCGACCGCGATCCAGTCGGCGCCGGTCCGGGTCCGCACTCGGTCACGGCGACCGTCGGTGAGTTCGGGGATGCGGCGACGCAGCGCGATGAGTCGGCGGTACCAGCCCAGCATGCCGGCGTGGGGCTCCGCGTCGCGTTCGTCCCACCGCAGCATGGCGGAGACGACCGTCGCCGGATCCTGCGGATCGGCCACCTCGTCCGGAGCCCACCCGAACGCCGCGAACTCCTCGCGACGTCCGCGCCTGACGGCCTCGATCAGCTCCGGGTCGTGGTGGTCGGTGAAGTACGGGAAGGGCGTGGACGCGGCCCACTCCTCGCCTTGGAACAGCAGCGGCACGATCGGGGCGGTCAGGATCAGCGCGGCCCCGGCTGCCGCACGCTCCGGCGACACGAGGTCGGTGACACGCTCGCCCCGGGCGCGGTTGCCGATCTGGTCGTGGTTCTGCAGGTAGCCCACGAACCGCGATCCCGGTACGTCGTCGGCGGGGCGGCCGTGGACGCGCTGACGGTAGACCGAGTGGCGGCCGTCGTAGACGAAGCCGTGGCGGAGCGCGTACGCGACGTCGCTGAGATCGTCGAAGTCGACGTAGTAGCCCGACCGTTCACCGGTCAGCGCGACGTGGAGGGCATGGTGGAGGTCGTCGCTCCACATCGCCCCGAGGCCGTAGCCGCCGGCCTCGCGAGGTCGCACGAGGCGCGGGTCGTTCAGGTCGCTCTCGGCGATGAGCCACAGTGGCCTCCCGACGTGCGCCGCGAGCTCGGAGACCTCGACCGCGAGCTGCTCGAGCACGTGGATCGCCGAGGTGTCCACCAGCGCGTGGACGGCGTCGAGCCGGAGCCCGTCGAACCGGTAGTCGGCGAGCCACTGCAGCGCGTTGTCGACGATGTAGCGACGCACCTCGTCACTGCCCGGACCGTCGAGGTTGACGGCGGGGCCCCACGGTGTGCTGTAGCGGTCGGTGAAGTAGGGACCGAAGCGATCGAGGTAGGCCCCGTCGGGACCGAGGTGGTTGTAGACGACGTCGAGGATGACGCCGATGCCGCGGGCGTGGCACGCGTCGACGAACCGCTTCAACCCCTCAGGGCCGCCGTAGGCGTCGTGAACGGCGAACCAGCCGACGCCGTCGTACCCCCAGCCGTGACGTCCCGGGAAGGCGTTGACGGGCATCACCTCGACCGCATCGATGCCGAGCTCGACCAGGTGGTCGAGCCGATCGACCGCCGCGTCGAAGGTCCCTTCGCTGGTGAAGGTGCCCACGTGCAGCTCGTAGAGGACCGCGGACGGCAGGTGGAACCCGCGCCATTCGCTCGCACCCCACGGGTACGTGTCGTGATCGACCGTCCGGGAGGGGCCGTGGACGCCGTCGGGTTGCCACGGGGTGCGCGGGTCCGGGAGGGCCTCGCCGTCGATCACGTAGCGGTAGTCGGTGCCGCCTCCCACATCGAGGTCGGCGGACCACCAGCCCCCCGGGCCGGGTTCGAGTGGGTGGACGCCTCCGTCGCTGTCCACGGCCACGGTGGTCGCCTCGGGCGCCCACACGCGGAAGCTGGTCACGCCCCGCCCTCCTTCACGAGCAGTCCGACCGGGAACCTCGCCAACAGGTTGGCGACCCCGATCCGACCTCCGTCGACCTGCGCCCCCGTCAGATGGTCACGCCAGCGTCCGTCGGGCAGTTCCAGCGAGGTGTCGCCCCACGACCAGTCCTCGAAGTCGCCTCCGAGCGCCACGACGAGTCGGGGCGCGAGCACGACCACGTCTCCGCCGCGCTGGAACGCCACGAGGTGCTCGCCGCGCTCGCCCCGCACCTCGATGGACCGGTAGCTCCCGCGGTGATCGAACGCTGACGGATGCTGGCGGCGCAGGCGCAGCGCCTGCTGGACCACGTGCAGTTTCGGCAGTCCCACGTCCATCCGCGCGAGGATCTTGCCCGGTGAAGGATCGGTGGCGAGCTGGGTGAGGAGCCGGCGCCGGAGGTCGAAGTCGACGGGGCGGCGGTTGTCGGGGTCGACGAGCGAGAGGTCCCACAGCTCACAGCCCTGGTAGGTGTCGGGCACGCCGGGGGAGGTGAGGCGCAGCAGCGTCTGGGACAGCGAGTTGAGGTGGCCGGGCGCGGCGATGGTGTCGACGAACCGCTCGAGGTCGGCGACGAACGCCTCGTCGTCGAGCACAGCGTCGACGAAGTCGTGCACCGCGGACTCGTAGACCTCATCGGGATCGAGCCAGGAGGTCTGACGCTTCGCCTCCCGCAGCGCCTTCGTGACGTACGCGTGGAGGCGCTCGCGGGTGAGCGGCCACGCTCCGACCATCGTCTGGTACAGCAGGTACTCGGCGTGCCGGTCGGGCAGCTTGTCACGGTGGTGGTGCGCGTTGCGTTCGACCCACCGGTTGACCGTGGTCGCCCACCGGCCCGCGCTCTCGGACAGGACCGCCAGCCGGGCTCGGACGTCCTCGCTGCGCTTGGTGTCGTGGGTCGACGTCGTCAGCATGGTCCCGGGTCGCGATCGCTGTCGTCGCTCGTTGGCCGTGTGGAACTCCGCGACGCTCACGCCGAAGTGGCCGGGGTCGCCGCCCACCTCGTTGAGCGCGAGCAGTCGCAGATCCCGGTAGAAGGCGGTGTCCTCGGCGCCCTTGGCCATGACCGGGCCGGTCAGCTGCTGGAACCTCGCGACGAGCTCCGGCGCGTCGGTGCCGGACAAGGTCAGTGTGTCGGCCAACCACGTCAGCTCGTCGGCGAGGTCGGGGCGCTGCGCCGACGCCGCGGTACGAGCCACGGCGATGATCTCGCGGTCGGTGTCGGTGATCTCGCCCCGCTCGGGGGTGACGTAGGTCCGGTACACGGGGAACGCGACCAGCAGCTCGATCAGCGCCGCGCGGACGGACTGCGCGTTCCGGTCGGGTGCCGCGGAGACGGCGAGGCCCACCAGCCGGCTCAGTTCCGCCCCGAACAGGGTGTCGATGGCCTCGCGCTTGGCGGCGGCGAGCGTGTCCACGTAGGGCTCATGCTCGCCGACGACCTCGCGCACCAGCTCCGCGAGGGCCCCCTCGGCGGTCGGGTCCACGAACAGGCGCAGCACGAGGTTGCAGAACTCGTAGCCGACGGTCCCGTCCACCGGCCAGTCGGTGCGGGGCGGCTCACCCTCCTCCACGATCTTCTCGACGATGATCCACGCGTCCGGTGCCGCCTCCCGGATCTGCCGGAGGTAGCCCACCGGATCGCGCAGACCGTCGGGGTGGTCGATGCGGATCCCGTCGAGCTCACCGCGTTCGAGCCACGCCAGCACTCGGTGGTGGGTCAGCTCGAACACCTGCGGGTCCTCGACCCGGACCCCCAGCAGAGTGGTGATGTCGAAGAAGCGTCGGTAGTTGAGCTCGTGGTTGGCGCGGCGCCAGTGCACGAGTCGGTAGTGCTGACGTGCCAGCAGCTCGAGCAGCCCCTCCTCCGCGAGATCGAGCGAACCGGGCGCGACCGGGAAGGCGTGCTCGTGGTAGCGCAGGACCGGTTCGTCCCCCGATCGATCCAGCGTCAGCTCACCGGACGCCGCCACCTCGTCGAGCGGCGCACCGAGGACGGGGAGCACGATCTGCGGCGGGGCGTCGTCCGACCGGAGCCAGTCGATGTCGAAGACCGAGGCGTACCGGCTGGCCGGGCCGTGCCGGAGCACGTCCCACCACCAGCGGTTGTGGCGTGAGGCGGCGAGGTGGTTGGGGACGATGTCGAGCACCCACGCCAGCCCCTCCTGCGTCAGCGACTCCACCCAGCGTGCGTGCGCGGCCTCACCACCCAGCTCGTCGTTGACCGCGGTGGGGTCGACGACGTCGTAGCCGTGGGGACTCCCAGGGACGGCGTCGAAGGACGGTGAGGCGTAGGCGTGGCTCACCCCAAGATCGGCGAGGTAGATGCTGACCGTCGCCCCGTCGTCGAACGTGAACCCCGGGTGCAGTTGCAGGCGGTACGTGGCGCTCGGCGTCGGCATCACGCCACCCGTCGGAGCACGACGAGCGATCGCGGTTGGACCCGGAAGCGCGACCCCTCCTTGATGGTCCGACGGGAGGTGCCCGGACCCAGGTCGCTGGTGTCGAGCAACTTCTCCCAGACCGGGCCGCCTGCCGCGGCAGGGAGCGTGAAAAACAGGGCGCCGTGGTGCGCGTTGAAGACGACGTAGAAGCTGTCGTCGACGATGCGCTGTCCGCGGTTGCCCTTCGTCGCGATGGCATCGCCGTTGAGGAACACGCCCAGCGACTTGGCGAAGCCCGAGCCCCAGTCCTCGTCGGTCATATCGGTGCCGTCGGGCTGGAACCAGCCGATGTCGGACTGCTGGCCGCGGATCGCGCGACCGTGGAACCAGCGGCGGCGACGGAACACCGGATGGTCACGCCGGAGCGCGATCAGCTGGCGGGTGAACTCCAGCAGCGACTCATCGCCTGCGTCCCAGTCGAACCACGAGATCTCGTTGTCCTGGCAGAAGCCGTTGTTGTTGCCGCCCTGACTGCGACCGAACTCGTCACCCCCCAGCAGCATCGGGACCCCCTGGCTCAGCAGGACGGTGGCGAGGAAGTTGCGCTGCTGCTTGGCGCGGCGAGCGAGCACCTCCGGGTCCTGCGTGGGACCCTCCTCACCGCAGTTCCACGACCGGTTGTCGTCGGTGCCGTCGGTGTTGTCGAAGCCGTTGGCCTCGTTGTGCTTGTGGTCGTAGCTGACGAGGTCGCGCAGCGTGAAGCCGTCGTGCGCCGTGACGAAGTTCACCGAGGCGAACGGTCGCCGGGTCGACGCGGCGTACAGATCGGAGCTGCCCGTGAAGCGGTAGGCGAAGTCGGCCAGGGTCGCCTCCGCACCGCGCCAGTAGTCGCGCACCGTGTCCCGGTAGCGGCCGTTCCACTCCGACCATCCCGGCGGGAAGTTGCCGACCTGGTAGCCGCCCTCGCCGACGTCCCAAGGTTCGGCGATGAGCTTGACCTGGCTGATCACCGGATCCTGCTGGATCAGGTCGAAGAACGCCGACAGCCGGTCGACATCGTGCAGCTCGCGGGCCAGCGTCGCGGCGAGATCGAAGCGGAACCCGTCGACGTGCATCTCGAGCACCCAGTAGCGCAGCGAGTCCATGATGAGCTGCAGCACGTGCGGGTGACGCATGTTCATCGAGTTGCCGGTGCCGGTGTAGTCCATGTAGAAGCGCGGGTCCTCGCCCACGAGTCGGTAGTACGCGGGGTTGTCGATGCCCCGGAACGACAGCGTCGGGCCCAGGTGGTTGCCCTCAGCCGTGTGGTTGTAGACCACGTCGAGGATGACCTCGATGCCGGCGTCGTGCAGTGCCCGCACCATCTGCTTGAACTCCTGCACCTCCGCGCCGACGCGGTCGGAGCTGCGGAAGCGGTTGTCCGGTGCGAGGTACGCGATGGAGTTGTAGCCCCAGTAGTTGACCAAGCCGCGCTCTACCAGCTCGTGCTCGGAGACGGACGCGTGCACGGGGAGCAGCTCGACGGCGGTGATGCCGAGCCGCTGGAGGTGGTCGATGACCGCAGGGTGCGCCAGGCCCAGGTACGTACCGCGCAGCTCCGGCGGCACGTCGGGGTGGCGCTGGGTCATGCCCTTGACGTGGGTCTCGTAGATGACGGTTTCGTGCCAAGGCGTGCGGGGTTGGCGGTCGTTGCGCCAGTCGAACCAGGGGTTCACGACGACGGAGCCGGGCGTGTAGGCGGCGCTGTCGCGCGTGTCGGGAGGCCCGTCCGGATCGCTGAGCGGGTAGCCGAACACCGCGTCGTCCCACACGAGCCGGCCCTCGAGGGCCTGGGCGTAGGGGTCGATGAGGAGCTTGTCGGGGTTGCAGCGCAGCCCGCTTGCGGGGTCGTAGGGGCCGTGGACGCGGTAGCCGTAGCGCATCCCGGGGCCGACGTCGGGCAGGTAGGCGTGCCAGTTGAAGCCGTCGACCTCCTCCATCTCGACCGAGCTCTCGCCGTGGCTCGTGAAAAGGCACAGCTCGACCTGTTCGGCGACTTCGGAGAACAAGCTGAAGTTGGTCCCGGCGCCGTCGTACGTGGCCCCGAGCGGGTAGGGCCGCCCGGGCCAGACCTCGATCGGTTGCCTCACGCGTCCGTCCCGGGACGAGCTCGCCGGTCCTCGCGACCGATCTCGATCTCGACCTCGAGGTCACGGTCGGGGGTGGTCCCCGACGGGGCGCCGGTTAGCTGGCGGCGGGTCGGCTCGAACGGCTCCGGTCGGGCACTGGGCTCGCCCCTCAGCGCCACGACCGACAGCGGCGGCAGGGTGAGGTTCAACGAGTAGGGCCGGCCGTGGTAGGGCACGGGCACGGCCTCGACCGCGCCGAGGTTGCCCTGGCCGCTGCCCCCGTACTCCTCGGCGTCGCTGTTGGCGATCTCGTCCCACGTCCCGGCGTGGGGGACCCCGACGCGGTAGTTGTGCCGTGCCCCCGGAGTGAAGTTGCAGACCACGAGGACCGTCTCGGTCTCGCGGCCGCGGCGCAGGTAGGCGATGATGCTCTGCTCCCAGTCGGACGCATCGAGCCACTCGAACCCGTCGGGGTGACAGTCGAGGTCGTGCAGAGCCCGTTCCCCGCGGTAGAGCCCGGCGATGTGTCCGAGCCAGCGCTGCAGGCCCGCGTGCTGCTCCTGCTCGAGCAGGTGCCAGTCGATGCTGACCGAGTGGTTCCACTCGCCCCACTGCCCGAACTCGCTGCTCATGAACAGCAGCTTCTTGCCGGGCGTGGTGAACATGTACCCGTACAGGGCGCGCAGGTTGGCGTACTTCTGCCAGTCGTCGCCCGGCATCTTCGCGAGGAGCGAGCCCTTCCCGTGCACGACCTCGTCGTGGGACAGCGGGAGGCAGTAGTTCTCGCCGAAGGCGTAGATGCTGCGGAACGTCAGCTGATCGTGGTGGTACTTGCGGTGGACCGGCTCCTTACTGAAGTACACGAGCGTGTCGTGCATCCAGCCCATGTCCCACTTGAACCCGAAGCCCAGGCCTCCGATGTAGGTGGGACGCGACACCATCGGCCACGCGGTGGACTCCTCCGCGAACGTCTGCACGTCGGGGTAGGCGGCGTAGATCTCGCTGTTGAACCGACGGAGGAACTCGATCGCCTCGATGTTCTCGTTGCCGCCCCACTGGTTGGGGATCCACTCACCCTCACGTCGGGAGTAGTCGAGGTAGAGCATCGACGCGACCGCGTCGACGCGGATCCCATCGATGTGATAGCGGTCGAGCCAGTACATCGCGCTCGACAGCAGGAAGCTACGGACCTCGTGGCGGCCGTAGTTGAAGATGTAGCTGCCCCAGTCGGGGTGGAAGCCCTGGCGCGGGTCGGCGTGCTCGAACAGGTGCGTGCCGTCGAAGTAGGCCAACCCCATCTCGTCGGTGGGGAAGTGGCTGGGGACCCAGTCGAGGATGACCCCGATGCCGGCCTGGTGGAGTCGGTCGATCAGCCACATCAGGTCCTGAGGCGTGCCGTAACGCGAGGTCGGGGCGAAGAACCCGGTGGTCTGGTAGCCCCACGACCCGTAGAAGGGGTGCTCCATCAACGGCAGGAACTCGACGTGGGTGAACCCCAGCGCGGTGACGTGCTCGATGAGCGGATCGGCGAGGTCGCGGTACGACAGCGTCTCGTCGTCGTCACCCCGCCGCCACGAGCCGGGGTGCAGCTCGTAGATCGAGATCGGGGCGTGCAGGTTCTGGCGCGCGCCCCGCTGCGCCATCCACTCCCCGTCGCCCCAGTCGTAGCTCAGGTCCCACACCTTCGATGCGGTCTTCGGCGGCACCTCGGTGTGGAACGCGAAGGGATCGGCCTTATCGACCTCGTAGCCCTCGTGGGCCTCGGAGACGATGTGGTACTTGTAGGTCGTGCCGACCCCGACGTCGGGGACGAAGCCCTCCCAGATCCCCGACACGCCGCGTGCGGCGAGTGGCGTCGCGCCCTGGTCCCAGCCGTTGAAGTCCCCGAGGACGCTCACACTCCGCGCCCCCGGCGCCCAGACACCGAAGTGGGTGCCGGCCACCCCATCGACCTCCCTCGGGTGCGCGCCGAGCTTCTCGTACAGCCGCAGGTGACTGCCCTCGTTGAACAGGTGCAGATCGAACTCGGTGAGCGGCGAAGGGCTCGTGGTCTGGGTCGCGTCGGCGTCGGAGCGTGGCATCGGGGTCTCCTCGGGTTGTGCTATCGCTTCGCTACTTGAGCACTCCTCAGGTTGTGCTATCGCTTCGCTACTTGAGCACTGCTGAGGTCGAGTAGGCGCTCGGCCCCGGCGAGTGGGATCGCCACCCAGTCGGGGCGGTTGTTCAGCTCGTAGGTCAACTCGTACAGCGTCTTCTCCAGCAGGTACACACGCAGGAGCAGCGCCGTCTCATCGGCGGTGTCCGGCAGGAACCGGCTGCCCTCCGCGGCCTCGAGGTAGCCGCGCAGGAAGGCGGCGCCGACCCACGCGCTCCAGGCGTCGGCCGCTGACGCGATCGCCGCCGCGTCCTCGTCCGAGGTGAGTGTCCCCCGCTCCTGCAGCGCACGTGCGGCGACGTGGGCGGCGTACTCGAACGAGCGCAGCATCCCCGCGACGTCGCGCAGCGGGGAGCGCTTGATGCGACGCTCACCGAGGGGCAGTGCCGGCTCGCCCTCGAAGTCGATGATGGTGAAGTCACGACCGGTCCACAGCACCTGGCCGAGGTGGTAGTCGCCGTGCGTGCGCGTGCGCAGGCCCGACAGCTTGGCCGTCTTCAGCGGGGCGAAGACCGCGAGGACATCGTCCTCGCGCTTGGCCAGCGACTCCACCGCCGCACGGGTCTCGTCGTCGGTGATGTCCCGCGCCGACCGGCGCAGCAGCTGCAACGTTCGACGAGCGCGTGTGCGCATGCCCTGGTAGACCGATCGCAGGTGGAGCGCGGTGAACGGCTCCGGCGCGAACGCCTCGTCCTCGTCGTCCGACGCGAGCGCGGCGTGCAGTTCGGCGGTGCGGCGGCCCAGCAACGACACCAGGGACGCGTAGGGTCCAACGCGGTCCTCGATGTCCTCGAGTGCCGCGCCACGAGCGAGTGCCGAGCGGTCGAGCGTGGGCGGGGCGACGATGACGCGTTCGTCCGACAGCACCGCCTCGTAGAAGCGGCCGAGCTCGTCGAGGGCCTGGCTCCAGGCATCCCCCTCGTTGGGAACGAGCTCCTGGAGCACCGCCAGGGTGCGGGGCACGGCGCGTCCTCGCCGGTACGTGAGCGCACCGACCGTCCGTGGGACGTGCTCGAAGTCGGCCTGCTCGGTCAGGAACCGTCCCACCTCGAGGTCGGGGTTCTCACCCTCGTCGGGGCGGCGCACGAGCTTGAGGATGAAACGCTCGCCGAACCGGATGGACGTGTTGGACTGCTCCGCGCCGAGCACGTGAGGGTCGAGATCGTCGCCGAGCTCGAGCTTGCCCCGCCGCCGCTCCGCGATGACCTCACCCTTGCTGCCCTTGAGCTTGCGGCGTCGCGCGAGGTGTTCGAGCAGTCGGCGGGCGAGCTGGTCGTTCCACGCGGCATCGAAGAGCACGCCCGAGGGCGCGTTACCCTTGCCCTCGACCCGAGCGAGCACCGCGTGGGGAAGGTCGATCTCGACCTGCTCGTTGTGCGGATCGCCGGCGAACGCGAGCGGCAGCACGTACGTCTCGGGGTCACCCTGGGCGTACTCGACCGTGACCAGCAGCAGCACCGCCTTACCGTCCTCGAGCGGGACTGGGATGGCGTCGGCGATCCCCGCTCGCCGGACGGTCCTGGCCTTGCCCCCGAACCACCGGCGCGACCCGAGGATGTCGGGGAGGTGACGACCGAGCGTGGTCCCGCCTTCGAGCGCGAACTTCGGCCACGGCTTGGAGGTCGAAACGGTCACGTGACCGTCCTCGCGAGGCACGGTGGGCGTGCTCAGGCCCGGGTAGGCGGTGATGCGCTCGCGCTCGTGGCTCAGACCGAACCAGTAGAAGCCGTGCGGTGCGAGCGTGAGGAAGTACGGCAGCTCGCCGATCCGCGGGAACGGAGTCACGCCGAACAGCTCGACCGGGGTCGTGCCCCGGTGCTCCGACAGATCGAGTTCGACCGCCTGGGCGTACCGCGACAGGTTGGCGACCACGAGGACACGCTCGTCCTCGTGCTCGCGCACGAACGCCAGCACCTTGGGGTTGTCGGGCTGCAGGAACCCGATGCTGCCGCGCCCGAACACGGGATGCTGTTTCCTCAGCGCGATCAGGCGCTTCATCCACCACCACAACGACGACGGGTTGTCGTGCTGCGCCTCGACGTTGACCGTCTCGTAGTGGTACTCGGGGTCGATGATCACCGGCAGGTACAGCGACTGCGGGTTGGCGCGGCTGAAGCCCGCGTTGCGGTCGGCGCTCCACTGCATCGGTGTGCGCACGCCGTTGCGGTCGCCGAGGAAGACGTTGTCGCCCATCCCGATCTCGTCGCCGTAGTACAGGACCGGTGTGCCGGGCAACGAGAACAGCAGGCCGTTGAGCAGTTCGATCAGGCGCCGGTTGTTGCGCAGCAGGGGCGCGAGGCGGCGTCGGATGCCGAGGTTGATGCGCATGCGCTGGTCCGACGCGTAGGCGCGGTACATGTAGTCGCGCTCCTCGTCGGTCACCATCTCGAGCGTGAGCTCGTCGTGGTTGCGCAGGAACACGGCCCACTGGCACGCATCGGGGATCTCGGGCGTTTGCTGGAGGATGTCGATGACCGGGAAGCGGTCCTCCATCCGCACCGCCATGAACAGCCGCGGCATGAGCGGGAAGTGGAAGTTCATGTGGCACTCGTCGCCGTCGCCGAAGTAGGCCGCGGCATCCTCGGGCCACTGGTTCGCTTCGGCGAGGAACATCCGTCCGGGCCACTTGCGGTCCAGGTACGCACGGAGCGTCTTGAGGTAGGCGTGGGTCTCGGGGAGGTTCTCGCCGTTCGTGCCCTCGCGCTCGTACAGGTAGGGGATGGCGTCGAGGCGCATCCCGTCGATCCCTGCCTCACACCAGAAGTCCAGGACCTGCTCGACCGCGCGGTGCACCGCCGGACTATCGAAGTTGAGGTCGGGCTGGTGGCTGTAGAAGCGGTGCCAGTAGTACGACTGGGCCTCGTGGCTCCACGCCCAGTTGGAGTGCTCGAAGTCCTGGAAGATGATGCGGACGTCGGGGTAGCGGTCGGGGTCGTCGCTCCAGACGTAGAAGTCACGGTCAGGAGTCCCCGACTTGGCCTTGACGGCTCGGCGGAACCACGGGCTCTGGTCGGAGCTGTGGTTGATCACCAGCTCGTTGATGACCTTCAGCTCGCGCTTGTGCGCCTCGTCGACGAAGCGCTTGAACTGTCGCATGGTCCCGTAGTTGGGGTGGATCGCGGTGTAGTCGGCGATGTCGTAGCCGTCGTCCCGTAGTGGCGAGGGGTAGAAGGGCAGCAGCCACAGCGCCGTGACGCCCAGGTCCTGCAGGTAGTCGAGCTTGTCGGTCAGTCCTCTGAAGTCACCGATGCCGTCGGCGTCGCTGTCGTGGAAGGCGCGCACGTGCAGCTCGTAGATGATCGCGTCGCGGTACCACTGCAGGTCGTCGACGGAATAGTTCATGCCTCGCCCCTCAGGGGGGAGGGGCCGGCGTTGCCGGCCTGGGGGGTGAGCCCAGACAGCGTCCATGCCTCCCCCCTCAGGGGGGAGGGGCCGGCGTTGCCGGCCTGGGGGGTGAGCCCAGAACGTGTCACAGGAAGTACGCGAAGTCGCGCTCGGTTCGCTCGTGTCGCCGCAGCGTGAACACGTGGGCCGGGAGCACGTTGGGGTCGAGCTCGACGTAGTTGTCCGGGCCGTGCCACAGGTACCGGGCGCCGCCGAGCAGGTCGTGGACCTGGTAGCCCTGGTCGGTCCGGAGCCCGAGCGCGGCGAGGTCGAGGTGGAGCCAGCCCGCCTGCTTCCAGTGCGGGTCGACGTTGACCACCACCAGGATCACGTTGGACCCGTTGTCGCTCACCTTCGAGTAGCACAGCAGCTCGTCGTTGTCGACGCGGTGGAACAGCAGCGACCGGTCACTGTGTAGCGCCGGGTTGTCGCGCCGGATGCGGTTGAGACGCGCGATGAGGGGCGCCAGCGAGTCCTCGCGGTCGAGGTCCCAGTGCCGGACCTCGTACTTCTCCGAGTCGAGGTACTCCTCGCTGCCGGGCTCCCTCGCCTCCGACTGCATGAGCTCGAACGCCGGTCCGTAGATGCCGTAGTTGGCCGAGAGCGTCGCCGCGAGGACCAGTCGCTGCACGTACGCGGGGCGTCCGCCGTACTGCAGGAACTCGGTGAGGATGTCGGGCGTGTTGGGCCAGGCGCTGGGCCGGAAGTAGTCGGCCACCTCGGTGCCGGTGAGCTCGGTGAAGTACTCCTCGAGCTCCCACTTGCGGGTGCGCCACGCGAAGTAGGTGTAGGACTGCGTGAAGCCCCGCTTCGCCAGGCCGTACATCAGCGATCGGCGCGTGAACGCCTCGGAGAGGAAGATGATGTCGGGGTGCTCGGCGGTGATCTGCTCGATGCACCACTCCCAGAACGGCAGCGACTTCGTGTGGGGGTTGTCGACGCGGAAGATGCGGATCCCGTGACCGATCCAGAAGTCGAAGATCGACTTGAGCTCGGCCCACAGCGATTCCCACGCGTCGCACTCGAAGTCGAAGGGGTAGATGTCCTGGTACTTCTTGGGCGGGTTCTCGGCGTACTGGATGGTCCCGTCGGGGCGCTTCTTGAACCACTCGGGGTGCTCGCGCACGTAGGGGTGGTCGGGGGCGCACTGCAGGGCGATGTCGAGGGCGATCTCGATGCCGTGGTCGGCCGCCTCGGCCACCAGTGCCTCGAGGTCCTCGATCGTGCCGAGGTCGGGGTGGACCGACTTGTGCCCGCCGTCCTCGGACCCGATGGCCCACGGGCTGCCGACGTCGCCGGGCTCGGCGGTCACGGCGTTGTTGGGGCCCTTGCGGTTGACCTCGCCGATCGGGTGGATGGGCGGCAGGTAGAGCACGTCGAAGCCCAGACCGGCCACGTACGGCAGGCGATCGATGACGTCCCGGAGGGTGCCGGGACGGTCGGGATCGGGAGAGGCGGACCGAGGGAACAGCTCGTACCAGGTGGAGTAGCGCGCGCGTTCGCGGTCGACGTGGAGCTCGAGCACGCGTCCGTAGTCTGTCGCGAAACGCCGCTCGTCGTTGGCGGCGACCAGCTCGGCCGTGTCGTCGGCGAGCGCGACGTCGATGCGGCGGTCGAGCGGGGCGCTCTCGTCGCGCAGCGTCGTCGCGATGCGATCGAGCTCCTCGGCGCTGTCGCCGGTCGCGTTCTTGACCGCGGCCTCGACCAGTTCCGCACCCGCGAGCAGGTCTACGGTCACGTCGACGTCGGCGGCGACCTTCTTCGCCAGGTCCGAGTGCCACGTCCCGAAGCGGTCGACCCACGCGCGCAGCGTGTACTCGTAGCGTCCGACCCGGTCGACCTCGAACGATCCGGCGAAACGGTCGGGGACGTTGGGCACCGCCACCATCGTCGTCTCGTGCCAAGTCTCCGTGCCGGCGGGCCGGTAGCGCACGACCGCCGCGACGTGGTCGTGGCCATCGGTGAACACATCGGCCGTGACCGTCAGCTGCTCACCGACGGTCCGCTTCGCACGGAAACGTGCGCACTCGATCTCGGGTGAGACGGCGTTGATGACGACCCGGCTCCGCGCGTCCTGCACCGTTGTTACCTCCCGCCAGCGGATACGGGCACGTTAACGGCCCTCTGCGGCCTCGGCAGGCGCCGTTCGGTCAGGTCGCTGCAGGAGCGTGTGCATCGCGACCCGGGGACCGAGTCGATCACCGGCTCAGTCCGCAGGCTCGAGGTCGAGGGCGCGGAGCAGGACCTGACGCAGCGGAGGTCCGTCCGCGCTCACCCCCCGCAGCTCGCGCTCGTCGGCGATGGCCTGCGCGAGCGCCCCCGCGTAGGCGTCGGCGACGTCGGCCCAGACGCGCCGGCGCCACAGCCGCCGAGCGGCCGCCATGAGGGTGCGGTCGGGGGCCCGGGGCGGAGGAGCGATCACCTCGACCTTGCCGGGCGGGAGCTGGAACGCGCCCCGCAGTTCCTCGGCGCCCTGACGCGAAGCCGCCACGACGCGTCGCGCCTCGTAGGTCAGCCACCACTCGATCTGGTGGACCAGCAGCGCATCGCCGCTCAAGTCACCGCCCGCGCAGCCGTGAGTGGTGCCGTCGAGGACGGCCAGCAGTGCAAGTTCGTAGCTCTGACGCAGGTGGATCGCCGCGTACGTCGTCTGCCACCCCTGCGCGAGCAGGACGTCGACCTGCACGTCGCGCAGCAGCGTCGCCGCCGCCGCGAAGGCGCGGGTGTTCAGCGCGAGCACGCGCGGTACGAGCGCGTCGTCACCATCGGCGATGACGGGGGGCGCCTCGCCGACCCAGTGGACGTCGATACCACCCACGTCTTCGGAGTGCGTCGGGGCGTCGCCCCCGGCGGCGAGCAGGTGGACGTCGTTGCCGCGGCGCGCCAGCGTCTGCGCCAGGTCGAGCGCGTCGGCGTCGATGGTCCCGGCCGCATCCGTGGCCGCGTTCCAGGCGAGCGAGAGGATCCGCAAGGTCTTCCCAACTTCCACCGTATCCGGTGGTTTCAGTCTGAAGTGCCCGTGCCGGCGTTGCGACGAGCGAGCCGCTTGACCAACTTCCACCGTATCCGGTGGTTTCAGACCGAAACCACCGGTATACGGTGGAAGTTAGAGAAGCGCTGCCCGGCGCTCCGACGCCGGGACGTGCCACCCCTGGCTCGTCACCCAGGCGGCGAGGCGCTGGAAGTCGTCGGTGGGGCCGGGGACCTCGTGCTCCTCGCCACTGGAGAAGAACAGGGTGGGGGTCTCGACCTGGTCGATGCCGATCTCGAGCCGCGGGGCCTGCTCGTAGTCGAACGCCTCGCCGATGTTGTTGGCGCGGGCGTCGCGCAAGGTGAGCGGTTCGAGGTCGTAGCGGTACTCGATGAAGCGCAGTATCGATGTGTGCTCGAACGGGCCATCGTGGTGCACGTAGCCCTTGCGCGAGTAGGGCGAGATCGCCAGGCACGGGACGCGGAAGCCGAGCTGGCCGAAATCCTCGTCGATGTCGTCGGCGTTGGCGCGGTCGTCGGGTACCCGTGGGGGCCGGACGTGGTCGAAGAAGCCGCCCCACTCGTCGTAGTTGACGAAGAACGCGTGACGGTCCCACTGCGGCCCGGTGACGACGGCGTGGATGAGGTTGTTGACCCAAGCCTGGCTCGCGCGCATGTCGGCGCCGCTGGGGTGGTCGTCGGTGCGGAGGCTGCCGAGGAAGCCGGGATCCACGAAGTACACCTGGGGGAGGTTGCCAGTCGCGGCGTCGAGGAAGAAGCGCTCGACGTGGAAGGCCTTGTGCATGTGCCGCAGCCCGAACAGCCCGATCGCGGGAAGGTCGACGTAGTAGTAGCCCCAGCTGATGCCCGCGGCCTCCAGCCGGTCCCAGATGGTGGGCCACGTGAAGCCGGTCTCGTGGCCTGGCACCTGCGGCGGCAGCGCGTTGGACTTCAGGCCGCCCGACTGCGCCGAGTGCATGTACTCGCGGTTGGGGTAGGTCGGGCCGAGGACGGCGCAGTAGTAGTCGTCGAACAGCGTGAACTGGCGGGCGAGCCGGGCGTAGTAGGGGATGTCCTCGGGGAGGTAGTAACTGAGCGCGTACTCGTCGTTGCGTCCGTCGAGGAAGCCGTTGGCGAGCTGGTCCCGCCCCGCGCCCCACCCGTGGTCGGGATCGGGGTGCTCGGGGCGGCGGCGGTACTCCGGCGCCCGGTGCATCGGCGAGGCGGTCGACCCGGTGTCCGGGTCGGTGTAGGTCAGGTCGAGCCCGAGGTTGAGGAACCCCCGTCCCTTGTCGTACCAGCCGAAGTAGGTGTCGTAGCTGCGGTTCTCCATCATCAGCACGCCGATGTGCTCGATGGGGTTGTCGGCCGGATCTGGCGGCAGCGTCGACGGTGGGATGGTCAGGTCCAGACCCGGAGGCAGGCACGGGTCGGGTTCCTCCTGGCCGAACGCCCGAGCGGCGCCGGTCACGCCCGGCAGTGACGCTGCTACCGCGGCGCCCCCCACGGACGTGGCGGCACCCTGCAGGAACCTGCGACGATCGAACCTGGACACGGCAGCACCTCGGGGGATGGGATCCGCGGTCAAGGGTGACTTCCACGCCGACGCAGCTGTTCCCTGCGTCGGCGTGGGACGACGCCGCGCTAGCGCAGAGGCTGGCGATGACGGAAACGCGCGTGGAGGCGTGTTCCCGTCGGGCTGACGTGCCCTGGTCGTGATGGCGATGACGGAAACGCGCGTGGACGCGTGTTCCTGTCGGGCTGACGTGCCCTGGTCGCACCAATCGGCGTCGGCCGCAAGAGCCGGGGTCCTCGTGTCCTCCTCGCACGTGCCGTGGGGGGCGGCGCGTCGACACGCGGTAGCTTCGGCCCGCTCCTCTGCCCCCCTCCCAGGAACCGCATCGTGGAAGCTGCTCTCAACGCCGTCGAGGTACGCGGCGCTGTCAAGGTGTTCGGGGCGGGTCCCACCGCCGTGCGCGCGCTCGACGGCGTCGACCTCACCATCCCCGCAGGCGAGTTCGCCGCCATCATGGGGCCGTCTGGATCCGGCAAGTCGACGCTGCTGCACTGCACCGCGGGACTCGACCGGCTGACCTCCGGCGAGGTGGTCATCGGCAGTACGTCGCTGGGCGGGCTGAGCGACAAGCGTCTGACGCGACTTCGCCGGGAGGAGGTTGGCTTCGTCTTCCAGGCGTACAACCTCGTACCCACGCTCTCCGCCGAGGAGAACATCACCCTGCCGATCGATCTCGGTGGGGGGGACGTCGACCGTGGCTGGTTCGACCAGATCGTGGTGACCCTGGGACTCGGTGACCGCCTCGGGCACCGCCCATCCCAGCTATCGGGCGGTGAGCAGCAGCGGGTGGCTGCGGCTCGAGCGTTGATCTCCCGTCCGGCGGTCGTGTTCGCCGACGAGCCCACCGGCGCGCTCGATTCCAACTCCTCTGCCGAACTGCTGGGGTTCCTGCAGCAGGCCTCGACGGAGTTCGGCCAGACGGTCGTGATGGTGACGCACGAGCCCCACGCTGCGGTCTACGCCGAGCGCCTCCTCTTCCTCAACGATGGCCGCATCGTCGACGAGATGGCTGCTCCCGACGCCGAGGCGGTGCTCGACCGCATGAAGCGGTTCGACACCGCCGCCTGATCACCGCGTCGCGAGAGGAGGTCGACCGATGCTCCGCGTAGCCCTCAAGTCCGTGCTCGGCAACAAGCTCCGGCTCGCGCTGACCGCGCTCGCGGTCGTGCTGGGGGTCGCGTTCGTCGCGGGCACCTTCGTCCTCACCGACTCGATCGACCGTGCGTTCGGCAACCTCCTCGATGAGGTGAACGAGGAGGTGGACGTCTACGTCAACCCCGCATCCACGATCGAGCGCGACGTCACCCAGCCCGCGGTCGGGGAGGCGGGGCCCACCCTCGACGAGGCGCTGCTCCAGGACGTGCTCGAGGTCGACGGGGTGGCTGGCGCGGCCGGTTTCGTCCAGGGTTTCGCCCAGATCATCGATCAGGAGGGTGAGCCCGTCGGCGGCATGGGCCCGCCTACGTTCGGCATGTCGTTCGTCGAGTCGGACCGGACCATCACGATCCGTGAGGGCCGCCCCCCGACCGCGCCGGGCGAGGTGACGATCGACGCGGCGACCGCGGAGCTGACGGACTACGAGGTCGGTGACACCGTGCCCGTCCTCCTGGCAGGTGGTGTCGAGGAGTTCGAGCTGGTCGCTATCACCGGTTTCGGAGATGCCGACAACCTCCTCGGTGCGACCATCGCGACGTTCGAGATGCAGACCGCACAGACGCTCCTGGGCAAGGAGGGGCGCTTCGACCAGATCGCGGTCCGGGCCGAGGAGGGGGTCGACGCCGAGACGTTGGCAGCGCGCATCGGGGATGCGGTGGCCGGTCCGTCGGTCGAGGTCGTCACGGCGGATGCTCAGGTCGCCGAGGATCGGCAGCAGATAACCGAGGGCCTGTCGTTCATCAACGTCGCCTTGCTCGCCTTCGCCGGCATCGCGCTGTTCGTGGGCGCGTTCCTGATCGTCAACACGTTCTCGATCATCGTCGCGCAGCGCACGCGGGAGTTCGCCCTGCTTCGTGCGGTGGGCGCGTCGGCCTCACAGGTGCGTACAGCGGTCATCCTCGAGGCGGTGGCCATCGGCGTGCTCGCCGGTGTGGTCGGCGTCCTGGCCGGCATCGGGCTCGCGCAGGCGCTGCGGGCGATCTTCGGCGCGATCGGGATCGACTTCCCGGACGGCGGTCTCGTCCTGCTACCACGAACGGTGATCGTGTCGTTCGTGATCGCGGTCCTCATCACCGCGGTCGCGGCGGTGGTGCCGGCGCAGCGCGCGAGCCGCATCACGCCGGTGGAGGCGATGCGCGAGAGTGCGGGCGACGAGCGGGAGCGCATCGGTCGAGGCAGGACGCTCGCCGGTACCGCGCTCGGCGTCGCAGGCGGGATCCTCGTGGCCGTCGGACTCGTCCTGGGCCCCGGGAACGCCATCGCCTTCGTGGGCGCCGGGGCCGCCGCCATGTTCGTCGGCGTCTCGTTGCTGGCCCCCTACGTCGCCGGTCCCGCCGCCGCGGTCATCGGCGCGCTCGCCGGACGGACGGTCTCGGGGCGTCTCGGTCGCGGGAACGCGGCGCGGAACCCGCGTCGCACCGCCTCGACAGCCTCGGCGCTGATGATCGGTGTGGCGCTGGTGACGTTCGTGTCCATCTTCGCCGCCTCGGCGACGGCGTCGGTCAGCCGGCTGTTCAACGAACAGCTCGGGGCGGATCTCACCGTCCAGTCGGCGTCGGGGTTCACGCCGATCCCGCCTGGGTTCGCCGCAGCGCTCCGCGAGCTCGACGCGGTCGGGGCGGTGACCCCGGTGCGATCGGCGACCATCCGCATCGACGGCGTCGAGGGCCGCTCCAACATCGGCGCCGCCGACCCCGTGGCGATGCCCAGCCTCATCGAGATCGGGGTCGTCGAGGGTGAGCTCGCGGACCTCACGACGCCCGACACGGTGCTGCTGCACGAGGACTTCGCGGCCGCCGAGGACCTCGTCGTCGGTGATGACCTCGACGTCGCGTTCACGACCGGGGCGACGACGACGGTCGAGGTCGTGGGGATCTACGCCAACGAGGAGCTCGCTGCCGGGCCCCTGCTGGTCTCGCTCGAGACGCTCGAGCGCCACGTCGAAGGAGCCTTCGACCTGATCGTGGTCGCTGACGCTGCGGAGGGCGTCGAGGTCGAGGACGCACGGGTCGCGATCGGGGCGGTGGCCAACGACTTCCCGGGTGTCGTTGTGCGTGACCAGGCGCAGCTGCGTGAGCAGTCGCAGGAGCAGGTCGATCAGCTGCTCAACATCATGATCGGGCTGCTGATGCTGGCTTTGATCATCGCCCTGATCGGCATCGTGAACACGCTCGCGTTGTCGGTGTTCGAGCGGACCCGCGAGATCGGCCTGCTGCGCGCGGTCGGCATGGAGCGGCGCCAGGTGCGCCGGATGGTGCGGTGGGAGGCCGTGATCGTCGCGGTGTTCGGGGCGGTGCTCGGGGTGACGGTCGGCGCCTTCTTCGGCTGGGCGGTCGTCACCTCGCTCGCTGACGAGGGGCTGCCCGTGCTCGAGTTCCCCGTCGGCCGGCTGCTCGTCTACGTCATCGTCGCTGCCCTGGCCGGCGTCCTGGCGGCCGTGTTCCCCGCCCGGCGCGCAGCCCGACTGGACGTGCTCGAAGCCGTCACCACGGAATGACCGCGGGCTCAACCCCCGTGCCACCGGTGTGGGCGCCCCGTCGATGTACGCGTTGCGGTGCCATCTGGCACCGAAGTGCGTACATCAACCCGCCGGACCCGTCGGCGCGGTCGCACGGAGAGGTGGAGACGGAGGTGAGGTGACCGCCGGGGACCCGCCGGCTCGGACACGAGGGGGGCTGCACTCAGCGGAGGCGGACGGGAATCGAACCCGCCAGGGCGTCCAAGACGCCCTCAACGGTTTTGAAGACCGCGGGGCCCACCAGGAACCCAGACGCCTCCCCGTGCTCCAGCGTCGGAGCACGCCCGGCCAGGGTAGTGTCCGATGGTGGTGGCCCGACGCCCCAGGCCGCTGGGGCAGGGGCGACGCAAGTCGCCCCGTCCGGCCCACCTCTACCGTCCAGGGGAACGTCGGAGAGACAACGGAGGGTGAACGTGAGGGCACGCATGCGATGGACCACGCTGCTGGCGCTCGTCGTTGGGCTCGGTGCCTTGCTGCTGACGGCGGCGGCGCCGGCGGACGTCGAGGCGGATCCGCTGGCCGGCTACCCCGAGGGCAGCCAACTGCTCGAGGGCGGGGCGGTGGCGGTACCGATGAGAGCTCCGTCACCCGACTGGCTGACCCCGGAGCTGCGCCAGAAGGCATCGGAGGCGGCCGGACGCGGCATGGGCGTCGACATCGAGACCGGTGAGCTGGTCTCGGCGAGCGCGGCCAGCCAGTTCCTGTTCATCCGCCCCGGGACGTGGATGATCGCCCCGGCGTGGTGCACGATGGCGTTCGTGACCGGCAGCCCCGGTTCGTACTCCATCACCACCGCCGGGCACTGCTTCGACGGCCGCTCCGAGGTGATCGTGCTGACCGCGCCGTCGCTCATCTTCGCGATCGGCACCGGCAACGGGCACGCCGGACCGGTCGGCAACGACCACGGCAGCGTCAAGATCTATCCCGAGTTCCAGACGTACGTCGATGCCGACACCGCCGTCGTCGGCGGCCCTGGCCCCGCCGCGAGCTGCGGCAGCTCCAGCGTCGTCGCCACCATCACTAACCCCGTCCCCGTCAAGCACTTCGGTCACGGTGTGGCGATCGGGACCGGCGGAACCCCCCGTGCAGGGGTGAGCACCCACGCGAACAACCGCGACCCGTTCATCGAGGGCGGCTTCAGCGACCGCGCGGTGTATTGGTTCGGCGCCGCGACGCCGGGAGACTCCGGATCGCCCGTGATGACCGCCGCCACGCCGGAGTGCCCGCTCGGTGAGGCGCTGGCGATCCTGACCCACCTCGTCGTCGTCGGGCACAACGCGCAGTACATCGCCGGGACCCCGGTCAGCAAGATCGGGACCGCGACCGTCGGCAACGGCCTCCCCGTCTAACGCGTCCGGTCAGCTGGCGGGGGTCAGGGTCCCGGGCGAGACGTCCAGGGTGGCCGCGGCGCCGGGCGTGCCCAGCCAGTTCTTGGCGTGCACCTCGAAGAACGTGCAGTCGGACACGCCAGACAGCGAGACCGTCTCGGCCTGAACGCCGCCGGTGAGGTTGTTGCCGGTGGAGGCGGCGATCTCGTTGCCGTCCGCGTCGAACACGTGCAGGTCGTAGTCCCCGCGCAGGTCCGGCTGGGTCGGCTCATCCCAGTCGAGGGTGATGCTCAGCGACTGCGCCCCCGCGTACTGCGACGGCACGTCGAGCACGTACGCGAACGCGTTCACCGACGCCGCCGCGAGTCCGGTCTGATCGCCGATCCCCTGGTCGACGACGCTGGTGGGATCCGGGGTGCCCCCGCGGAAGGACTCGCCGGTCCCGGCGGCCAACAGCGCGCTCGCTCCTTCGGGGAGTTCGCACGGGGTGTCGACGTGGTCGCCCTGGAGGTTGCTGATCCCCACGTCCAGCGTCGCCTCCGCACCGGGCGTGCCCAGCCAGTTCTTGGCGTGGACGATGACCTGGGTGCACTGCTCGACACCGGAGAGGAAGACCGTCTCGGCCTGGGCACCGCCCAGGAGGTTGTCGCCGGTGGAGGCGGCGATCTCGTTGCCCTCGGCGTCGAACACGTGCAGGTCGTAGTCCCCGCGCAGGTCCGGCTGGGTGGGTTCATCCCAGTCGAGCGTGATGGTCACGGTCGCCGTGTCGGCCGGCGCGATGTCGACGAGGTAGTGGAACGCCGTGACCGACACGCCGGCCAGGCCGGTCTGGTCGCCGATGCCCTGGTCGATGAGGCTGGTCGGATCGGGCGTGCCCCCACGGAAGGACTCCAAAGTGCCGTGCACCCCGATCGCCTCGGCGCCTTCCACCGCGGCGCACGGTTCCGTCGGTGGTGCGAGCTCGGGATCGTGCATGGCGATCGAGCTCACCGCCAGTACCCCGAGTGCGACGAGCGGTAGCGCGGGTCGGATCTGCATCGTTATCTCTCCAGCCGGTGGCCTTCTCGCTTGTGGACCTTCGACACGCACCCTCCCGGTTCCTGCCGACATCCCGGAACAGCGATCAGGGGTCCTGGGGGCACTCGCCGTCGATCGGGGCGGGACACGGAGGGACGGGGATCGCGGCGTCCCACCCGATGTGCCTCTCGGCGAGGACCTGCTCGAGCAGGCTGGGACGGTTGGTCATGATCCCATCCACCCCGAGGTCGATGAGGCGCTCCATCTCGGCTCGGGAGTCGATGGTCCACGCGTGAACGGCGAGGTCGTTGGCGTGCGCGTCGGCGACGAAGTCGGCGGTGACGACCTCGATGCCGCTGTAGCTGGGCGGGACCTGCAACGCGTGGTGGATCACCAGCGGGACGCCGGGTGCGGCGGCCTGAGTGGAGGCGACGAACGCCCCGGCCCCCACGAGGCCCGGGGCGGTGTGCACGTCGGGGGCGTGGGTCTTGAACTCCAGCACCGCCTGGTCCTCGAACGACACGACGATCACGTCGTCGGTGCGCTCGAACTCGGCGAGCAGGTCCGCGATCGCCTGGGCGTTCGCCGACATGGTCTGGGGAGCCTCGGGTTTGATCTCGATATTGAGCGGCACGCCTGGGAAGGTCTCGAGCACCTCACGCAGCGTCGGGATGCGGAACCACTCCGGCACGTAGCCCGGCACCGGATCGCGGTCGCGGGTCGCCATCCCGCGCCACAGGTAGTCCGCCTCGGGGCGGCCGGTGGCCGGGTAGCCGCCCTTCACGGCCCAGTACGCGGCGTCGAGCGCTTGCACCTCGGCCAGGGTCAACTCGGCCACCCGCCCCGAACCGTTCGTGGTCCGGTCGACGGTGGAGTCGTGGATGACGACGACGTGACCGTCGGAGGTGATGGCGACGTCGGTCTCGAGCACGTCGACGCCCCGCAGCAGCCCCTCGCGGTAGGCGTAGAGCGTGTTCTCGGGCCACTCGAACGCCCCGCCGCGGTGGGCCTGGTTCAGCACCCGGCGCTCGAGCCACGGGTTGTGAGAGGCGGCGGTCGTGAACGCCGGTAGTGCTGCGGCCGCGATGGCCGCGACGAGGAGGAGTCGCAGGATGGGCATCGGGTCAGCCCGCGACGTCGAGGTAGAACGGGGACGTGTAGGCGATGGCCTTGCCGAGCCCGGCGTAGTCGGTGCTCGCTGCGCGACCGTCGGCGCCCTGGTCGGGGTCGGTCAGGCGCACGAAGAGCCAGTCGCCGTCGGCGCGATCGACCTCGAGCTCCACCGTGATCAGCTCACCCTCCTCGCCCGGGACGACCGCGGTCGCCGCTGATGCGATGCTCGGGAGCTGGTCACCGGGACGGCAGACCTGCACGCCGATGGTGCGTCCGGTCCAGTCGTCGCCGGGGTCGCTGAAACCCGACGGTGGCGTGACCACGCCCCGCGCGAGATCGAGCTCGATGCGCACCGTGCCGCCGTCGTGTGCCAGCGCGGATCCCATCCGCGCGTCCTCCCCACTGGAGAGCGAGGTGGCACGCGCGTCCAACCGCAGACCCAGGACGTTGGTCGCGAAGAAGCGCCGCTGGAGCATCGCCTGCTTGACGCCGTCGGGTCCGAGGTCGTCGACCCACAGCCCTCCTCGGCCCTTACCCTCCTCGAACCCCCACTCCGTTCCATGCTCGTCGGTTACGCCGAGCAGGCCCGGGCGCCAGCCCGCGTTGAGGCACTGGTTGATGGGCGAGGGGCGTCCACGGTCGACCGCCCTGAACAGGTAGTCCTCGCGGCGGTTGAACACCTCGAGGCTGACGAGCCGCTCCTGCAGCGCGGCGTCGTACCAGAAGTCCTGGAAGCGGCCGACCTCGCGTCCGGGATGGTTGAACCCGGCGATCCCGTCGAGGCCGCCGACGCCGTTGGAGGGCTCGAGCTTGAGCCACTCGTAGAACAGACGCATGCCCTCGCCGACGTTGCCGGTGGCGATGAGGGCGTCGATCTGTTCGGCGAGTTCCTGCGGGAAGTCGCCGTCGCTCTCGTCGTGGAGGAAGTCGCCGGCGTTGTTGCCGCGCCCCGCGCCTCCCGTGTGCAGCGGATCGGTGTAGTTCTCGCTGAACCACACGTTCATGTGGCCCAGCGACGGGCTCGACCACTCGAAGCCGCGGAGCGCGAGGAACTCCTCGGAGGTCGCGGCCTCGGCGTAGGCACGTGTCTGCTCCCAGCTCGCGTCGTTGAGGCCGAAGAAGCCGCCGCACGTCGTTCGCTCGGGTCCGAACACGTCGCAGGGGAAGCCTCCGGGGAGCCCCCAGCTCACCGTGGTGTGGTCGGTGAGCGCCGCGATGTCGAGGCCGGCCGACCGCATCGACAGGTACGCCGCGCTGGCCTCGCCGGCGCCGTCGGACAGCAGCGTGTGGTTGTGCAGGTCGGCGTGGACCACGCGCGTCCCGGGGAACAGCCGGGACTCACGAGCGGTGCCGTAGTTGTCCTGCGCCCCGAGCGTGGGGCCGAGCGGAGCGAACAACCCGCGGTTGCGCAGCAGGGGCGGCATCAGAAGCAACGCCCCCGCGCTGCTACTGCCCTTGAGGAAGTCGCGTCTCGAGAGGTCCATGGGTCGTGCTCCGTGGAGAGTGATCATGTGGACGTGACCGGTGTCCTCGGGGCGGACGGGTCCTACTTCGCCGCTCCGCGTCCCTTCTCCTACCCGTGGAACAGCTCGGGCCGGGGCGCCACCCGCCCCGGCCCGAACGGGCCGATCCTCTCGCGCAGGTCCGTTGGCCACCCGAGCCCCAGCTCCTGCGGACCGCGCGGATCGGTGCCAATCAGTCGATCGTGATCGTCACCAGGACCTCGTGCTCACCCGCGAAGTTGCAGCCCCGGAGATCCCACTCGCGGGGCTCGAAGGCGGCGAAGTGGGTCTCCTCCGCGATGGCGCCGCCGCCGCCGCTCGCGGCCGCGTCGTCGACGAACAGGTCCCAGTCGAGCTTGTTCCACAGCTTGATCGTGATGGTCTTCCCGGAGTACCCGGACAGGTCGACGGTCTGCTCGGTGACACTCCCCGGCGCGTTCTCAGGGATCCAGTCGTAACACTCGGGACCGGACATGCCGCCGGGTGTGGCGCTCATGGTGAAGCTCAGGTCGAAGTGCAGGGGTCCACCGACGCTCCGGGAACTCCCGGTGTCGTCGGAGGTCGCGTAGAACTCACCGTCCTCGCCGTCGGTGTCGAACATCGCGCTGTACCACACCTCCGCGAGGTGGTGGCCGCTCTCGCCGAGCGGGTTGATCTCGGTGCCCCACCGCACGTCGATCCAGAACCCAGGGACGTACTCGGTGATGGTGGTGCTCACGATGTTGCCGTCCACGTCGGTCGCCTGGTCTTCGATCACCTGGCAGTCCTCGGCGGCGACGTCACCAGAGACCGTGAAGGTCGTCGAGTACGCGTAGCTCAGGGCATCGGGGCCCTCCGCGAGGTTGGCGCAGTCGCCGTCGCGCACGTCACCCGAGACCCCCATGAAGTAGTCGTCCGCACCATCGGGTGCGCCCTGACCGCTCTCCAGCGACGAGACGTGCGGTGAGTGGCGCAGCATCGTCAGAGGGAACGGGTCCCCGGTACCGACATCCATGAGAGCCGTCGTGCTGAACTTGAGTCCGAACGCCCCCTTCGCTAGGAGTTCGCCGTCGAGCCCCAAGGATTCGTCGTAGGTGACGATCAGCCGGTGCTCGTCGAACGCTGGCACCTCTTCGTTCGCGTTCGGTGGCAACCAGTTGAGGCTGCCGACCGGGTCGGTCTCCTGCGCATGGCCGGGCACCGACCAGCCGAGTTCGTCGACCGACACGTCGGTGGATGGAGCCGTGAAGCCGACGACGAGCGCGACGACGACGGCGATGAAGGTTGCGTGACGGAGCATGGGTTCCCTCCAGGTCTCTCCCACGAGCCTCTCTCCCGGTGAGACTTCGCGCTCCGAAGGTCGAGTTCCTGCCTGATCCTCAGATCTCTTCCAGGAGTCCCGCAGCCGTGGCGGAGCGTCGGATCCGCTGCACGTCGTGGTCGAGGTGGCCCACCGACTCGAACGTGGCGACGATCAGCTCGGCTTGGCGCCGAAGCGGCTCCGCTCGGCCGCTCAGATCTGCCCGCTCCACGACGCCGTTCAGCCGCTCGAGCGTGTGCAGCAGCGCGACGACGACGCCGGGCTGCGGCGCGGCAGCGATCCGGATCTGGTCGAACGCGCGGTGGACGAAGTCGGCGTGCGTCGGGTCGTGCGGTCGGTACAGGACACGATCGTCAGGTCCCCGCTGGACCCGTGGCGGCAGGTCGCGGGTGAGGAGGTCACCGACGACCGCGCCGAGGCTGACGAGGACGTCGTGGGCGGTGGTCGGGTCGTTGATCCCCGGCGACAGCGCCCTCAGGGCGATGTCGACGAGTTGGCGGATGCCGAACAGCACGTCCTGCTGCATCGTCCGCCCCCGACCGAACCCGAACGCTCCGGTGAGGCGGTCGTTCAGCGCGTCCGGGTCGTCCGGCGGCGGCCACACCGTGACCAGCGGAGCGCCCTCCGTGACGAAGGTGCCGATCCGGACGTCCAGACTCGCGGATGCGCCCGGTGGCAGGGCGCGCAGGACGCCCTCGCTGTCGAGCTGCTGGACCCACCCGTCCCGCGGAGCCGGCACGACGTGGGCGTCGCCATGAGGACGGGCGATGTCGGTGACCACGATGTCCTCGCGCTCGCCCGGCGGGGGGAAGAGCGATGCGATGCGGTCCCGCGTCTCCTGCGTCACGCGCGCGATGATCTCACCCACCTGCATCGACCGGGCGCTGTGATCGATGAAGGCGACGATGGCGAGGATCGCGGTGGCGGCCAGCACGACGGCGACCGTGAGCCCCAGGTTCCGCGTGACCGCCGGCTCGCCGTCCGCGATCCCCGACGCTCGGGTCTGGGTCAGCAGCAGCAGCGCGTACGTGAACGTTCCCACGACCACGCCGATGACCACCTGGCTGAAGCGGTCACGGAGGAAGCCTCGTAGCACGCGGGGCGAGAACTGGCTGGAGGCGAGCTGGACCGAGACGACCGTGACCGAGAAGACGATACCGGCGACCGTAATCGTCGCCCCGGCGATCGTGGACAGGACCGAGCGTGCGCTGTCCACGCTGGCGCTCAGCAGTATCGGCACATCCCCGAGCTGGGGTCCGTAGCGCTCGTCAGCGGTGGTGACGAGCCAGGTCGCGAGCGCTGCCGCGACCACGAACAGGGCGGGGATGTAGAACAGGCTGCCGCGGACCCGCTCGGCGATGGCGCGCAGACGGATGAGCACGGTTCAGCGGCGCAGCAGATCGGCGCGCCCCGCCAGCTCCTGGAACAGCAACGCCTCGCTGAGGCAGGCCTTGAGGAAGTCCCCCAGGTGGAGCGACTCGTCCTCGCCGTGGGCGTTGGTGCGCGGGTCCTCGAGCCCGGTGAGCAGGCACGGCGCACCACCGAACGCGTCACTGAACGGCTGCACGAACGGGATGGAACCGCCGCACCCGATGAGCGCCGGGGCGCGGCCGAAGGCCGCGGTCATCGAAGCGGTCGCGGCGTCGAACGCCGGTCCCTCCGGGTCGGTCACCCAGGCGGGGTTGTGCGCCCCGACCTCGGTGTGGAGCTGCAGGCCCCACGGCACGTGGGCGCGGAGGTGCTCCTCGACGAGATGGAGGCCGCGTTCGGGATCCTGACCCGGCGCGAAACGGAGGGAGAGCTTGGCGCGCGCCTCGGCGACGAGCTGGTTGGAGGCGTCCCGCACGGATGGGGCGTCGACACCGATGACGGTGATGGTGGGCTGGAGCCAGATCCGCTCCCACAGTCCGAGGTCGGGGTCGCCGGTCCACGCGACGCCCTCGAGCACACCGGCTTCCTCGCGGATGGCGTCGGCGTCGTCGCCGAGCGCCCCGATGAGCTCGCGTTCGCGCTGGCTCGGCGCGCGGACGTCGTCGTGGAAGCCGGGGACGGCGGGGCGCCCCTGGTCGTCGTGCAGGCACGCGAGGAGGCGGGTCAGCCCGGTCAGCGCGTCGGGGATGGGGCCGCCCCACATGCCGCTGTGCACCGGCTGCTCGAGCGCCCGCAGCGTGACGTACAGCTCCCCCATGCCGCGCAGGCTGTAGGTGAGCCCGGGCCAGCCGACCTTCCAGTTGGTCAGGTCGGTCAGGACGATCACGTCAGCGACGAGCACGTCACGGTAGGCCTTCAGGAACTCCGCGAGGTGGGGCGAGCCGATCTCCTCCTCCCCCTCGATGATGACCTTCACGTTGACCGGCAGCGCCTCGCGCGTGCGCAGCCACGCCTCGACGGCCGCGACGTGGACCATGATCCCGGCCTTGTCGTCCGCAGCGCCGCGCCCGTACAGCCGGCGGTCGCGTTCCGTTGGCTCGAACGGCGGCGAGGTCCAGTTCTGGGGTGTGCCGACCGGTTGGACATCGTGGTGCGCGTACAGCAGGACGGTCGGGGCGCCGTCACCGGCCTCGAGCCACTCGCCGTACACGTACGGGTGGGTGTCCTCGAGCTCCAGCCGGCGCACCTCGTTCAGCCCGGCGGCCTCCAGGTGGCGCGCGGTGAGCTCCGCCGAGCGGCGTACCGGTTCGTGGTCGTGTCCCGCGAAGCTGATCGAGGGGATCTCGACGAGGTCACGGAGCCGGTTGACGGTGTGGTCGAACCTCCGGGCGACCTCCTCGGCCACGTCCTCGAGGCCCACCGGGACGACGGTCTCGTCGGGCAGGTCGGTCACGTGCACGGCTCCGAGGTCGGCGGGGCCGCAGTCTGCCCCATCCACCACCCGCGGGGTCTCGGCGGCCGTGTCCCCTCCGCATCCGCGCTGGTACATCGCAACCGTGGAGGATGCGATGTAGCAACATCGATGTGCTAGACGGGCGCTGGTCTCACGCGGGGTCGATGAGGTAGACGGCAGCGGAGTTTCGCTCGGGCAGGGTCACGTCGATGCCGCCCCGCAGCTGCTCCGTCCCGAACGTGCCCAGCACCTCGCCGGTCACCAGGTCGGTGAGCGTGAACGCGCCGTCGCCCCGCACGCCCCGCAGCGCCACCGACCTCGTGGCGCCCTCGGCGTCCTGGCGGTAGACGGCGACCGCCCCGCGCTGCGATGCCGCGTCCCAGAACTGCAGGCCCGTCCAGGTGTCGCCCGGCAGCGGATCGTCCAGCAGCGGGTAGGTCAGCGAGGTGAACCGGTCGCGGTGCGTCTTGTACCGCTCGACCCACGCCGCAGCGACGTCGAGCTCGTCCTCGGTGAAGCGGGTGAGGTCGCGGAAGAACGTGACGTGGCTGCCCAGCATCGTCGCCGCGAGGTAGTCGGCCGACCAGCCCTGCCCGGTGCGCGACATCGCGCCCTGGCCGATGGTGGAGCCGGGGACGTACGGGGCGAGCACCCAGAGGTTGTGCAGCGCCTCGTTGGGGCGGGGCCCGCCGTTGGCGTACCACGACGGCCCGCGCGCGGCCGACTCGAACGGGAACAGCCGGTAGTCGTTGGTCTCGTCGATCTGGAAGGTCACGTCCGGGTAGCTGACGATGAGCCGGTCCACCATCGCCACGAACTCCTCGCGGTACTCGTACGCGTCGACCCCATCGGCGCCGAGGCAGTCGACCCACGCGAGGAAGTCGAACTTGAAGTAGCGCGCCCCGTAGAGGTCGATGGCGCGGCGGATGCGCGACTCGATGTGATCGATGAGGACGCCGTCGGGGCCCAGGCCCCGCGGGTTCCAGGTCCCGAGACCGGCCTCGTTCGACGACGAGTCCGGCTCGACCGTGTTGTAGACCGCGAGCCCGTCGCCGACCGGGGTGCACGCCCAGGTCGGGTTGTCGCGGTACGCCTGCGCCGCGGGGTTGAACTGCATCGGCGTGAACCACAGGCCCAGCCGCATCCCGCCGTTGTCGGCGAGCACGTCCCGGACCGCGGTGAACTCGCTGTCGGGGAACCGCGGCGGCCACCCGGTGGTGTCGGCGCGCGGCTCGGGGCAGTCGGGCGAGTCGGGACACCAGTCACCGGAGGCTGCCTGCCAGCCGTCGTCGAGCACGAACGTCTCGATCCCGATGCGTCCCGCGAGCTGCGCCTGACGCACGGTCTCGTCGAGGTCCATGTCGTCCTTGGCGCCCGTGGAGATGCGGTTGGAGTCGACGCCGTTGGAGTTGAACACCACGTCGCCGACCTTCCAGCCCGACCAGGCGTGCTCGGTGAGGTAGCGGTGGTGCTGCCAGGGCTCGTCGTCGGCGTCCGCCCCGAACCCGGAGAACACCCGCTCCAGCTCGAGCGGGGCGCCGGGGCGCACGACCCGGGTGCGCATCTCGGCCGGCGTGGGGTTGTCGACGTGAACGTCGCTCTCGAACGGACCGAGGTAGGCGAGGTCGTCGCCGAGGTCGACGTGGACACGTGCCTGCGCGCCGTCGAACGCCGCTCGCGACGAGTCGTAGTTGACCCGCTGGAGCACCGCGAACCAGCGCGGATCGTCGCCGGTCGCGAGGTCGCCGTCGCTGTCGATGCTCAGCCACTGGGCCGTGACGTCGAGCGTCTCGCCGGTCGTGGTGTGGCGGTGGTCCTGGCCGGCGTGCGATCCACCGAACGGCTCGACCGCGGGCGCCCACTCGAACACGTCGTCGGAGCCGCGCCAGTCGTAGCCCGCGTTGAAGTGGTGCGCCGCGACCGCGGCACCCTCCAGCCCGTCGGCGACCTCTAGCGTGTACCCGGTGTACCGGCCCGGCAGCAGGACAGTGGTGTCGATCTGGTAGCCGGCGATGCCGGGGTAGAGCGTGTACGTCCGCTGGGCCGCAGGTACGCCCGACAGCGCGAGGTCGAACGTGACCGCCAGACCACCGCCCGCCACCTGCGTCGAGCGGACGTCGGTGACGTCGAGCGCGAGGTTCAGCGCCTCGCGCCGGCCTGCCACGTCGAGGTGGAACTCGTGGCTGTTGCTGACGGTGAGGTCGGTGCGCAGATCGGTCATCGCGGTGGTGCGGAAGCCGTCGCCCGCCCACGTCCGCGACACGACGTCGTTGGTCAGCGTGACCTCGTCCCCGTCGACCACGAGCCGCACCGGCGAGTCGCGGCTCGGGGCGTCGCCGCTGAGGTAGATCGGAGAGGACAGCGCGGCCATCAGCAGGCGGTTGCGGCAGTAGGTCGTGTCGCCGCCGAGGGCGTCGTCGCACGCCGTCGCGCGCTCGTCGGGCGCGTCCTCACCGAACACCTCTACCCGGAGCCAGGTCGTGCCCTCGGGGGCGGTCAGGACCTGCTCGAAGTCGTCGCTGTCGACCTGCACGTCGCCGAACGGGGCCGCCCCCTCGTCGGTCACGACCCGCAGCAGCGTCCCGGCGGCGTGCTCCGCGCGGATCCGGATGGTCGAGGACGCCGGGAGGGTGTCGCCGATCATGGCATCCCAGACGCCGTCGCCGTCGGTATCCGCGTCGATGAAGACCCGTGGTCCCTTCGACACGGGAGGCTGGTGACTGATCGTCGTTCGGCCCGCGGCCAGCGCCTCGAGGACGCCCCGCTCGGACCGGTCGGTCACGTACACCCAGGTGGTCGGCTGGCCGACGCCGTTGCCCGGCGTGGTCGCCTTCCAGTGGTTGTCGCTGCCTCCGGTCGCCCCGACGTGGTGACCCGCGTCGAGGAAGTCGTTGTAGAACCTCAGCGCGGTGTCGTTGTTGGAGCCCGACGGCAGCGGCGGCTGGTAGGGCCAGGGGATGTTCCACACCTCGATGGTGTCGGGCACGACGTCGTGGCCGTAGCCCCAGTCGAAATCGGCGAGGTCGTGGGTGGCCGAGTCCACCGGATGGTTGATCTGGAACACCCCGTCCGCCTCACGCAGCGCGTCGGCGATGGCGTTCACGTCGTCCGCATCGGTGTCGCCGTCACCGTCACGGTCCTTGTCGTACACCTCCGTGGCGCCGTGCATCTGGGCGTGGCCGGACAGCGACTTCTCGTACGAGCGCACCGGGGTGACCCCGTACGCCCCGAAGCCCGGCGAGGTGTGGCTGCGCACGTCGTTGTGGTCGGTGATGGCGAGGTAGTCCAGGCCGCGCGTCGAGGCGATCCGGAACTGCTCCTCGACCGACCAACCGTAGGTGTAGAACTCGTCCGTCCCGGTGTTGTCGTCGTCCGGACCGGACCACACGTCGTGGCTGTGGTGGGTGTGGACGTGCAGGTCCCCCGCGATCCACTCGCCGTCCGCTGGGTCGGCGGGCGGGGCGGGAGCAGCGGGCCCGAACGGTCGGGCGGATGTGCCCGGCACGGCGAGTTCGCTGCGGGTGGTACCGGGGAGCGTCGCGCCGAGCGACGCCGCCCCGAGCGCGAGGACGGTCAGCAGGGTCAACGGGCGTCGCACGGCTCAGGCCTCCGTGTCGTGGTGTTGCCCCAGCGGTCACGCCCCGTCACGAGTACGGGTCCGCTGACGTCGGGGCAGGTCGCCTCGGCGGCGACCGCGAGCGCGGTGGCCGCGGTGAGCACGAGGAGCGAACGGGCGCGCAGCATCGGAGGGATCCCCAAGGAAAGAGCTGACGGCGGTGTCACGGTTGGCTTCGACGTCGGGGCGCTGGCCTCCTGCCCGTCCACAGGCCCAACCTGCTTCTCCCCCTCGGCGTACGCTTCCGGTCGTAGGGTCACGGGCATGGAAGGTCGCCTGATGCAGCCGCCACCGGCCGGCACGACCGGGCTGACGTACGCGGACCTCGCACGCTTCCCCGAGGGCGATCGCAACCGCTACGAGCTGATCGACGGGGAGCTGCTCGTGACCCCAGCGCCGGTGAAGCGCCACCAACTCGCGGTCGCGAACATCGTCCACGCGTTCGTCGGTTACACGCGGGAGCACGGTGGGCAGGTCCTGCCCGCTCCGACCGATGTCCGGGCCACGGACGAGACCCTGCTGGAGCCAGATGTCGTGCTGATCGTCGCCTCCGAGGTCGACCCCGACGAGGACCGGTTCGTGCGGGGCGCGCCGAGCCTGGTGGTGGAGGTGTCGTCGCCGTCGACGCGACACACGGACCTCGTGGGTAAGCGGCGCGTCTACGAGCCGCCGATGCTGCTCGATGCGGTGCGTTTCCCCGGCTTCACGATGCCGGTCCCCGACGCGCTCGGCCGCCGGCCCGGACCTGCGTAGCGTCGATCACTCCGCTTGGCCGTAGATGGCTGCCGCGAGCGAGCGGTCACAGCCGCTCGCTCGTAACGTGGCCTCGCGACGCTCGATGTCCCCGCGCGTGGGTGCGATCGATGCCAAGCCGATCGCGGCGAGGACCAGGCCGATCAGGTACGGCCACAGCGCCTCGACCAGGAAGCTGCCGACGAAACCGAACAGGGCCGCGCTCTCGGCGAAGGCGATCCCGAGGAACATCCATGTCGAGTAGGAGCGTGCCAGCTCCGATGCTCCGGAGCAGTCCAGCGGGAGGCGGCGCGCCCACCACACGCCACCCAGCGCCACGATGCCGAGACCGACGACACCGGCAGCGACCGCCCCGGTGCTGGCCTGGGCCGGCTCGTCCGACGGGAAGATGAACAGCAGCACGACGAGGAACAGCGCGTTCGACGCCCCGAACGAGAGGAACACGCTGCGCAGCTGGGTGATGCTCGGCGTGGACGCGTCGTCCTTCCGCAGAGCGCGCATGCGCACGAGGTGCACGAACGGCACGAACAGGAGTAACAGGCCGGACAACGCGGGGCGCCAACCCGGATCCTGCGTGGTGCCGAGGGCCGAAGTGGATGGCTCTCCCACGCTCGTCCTCCCAACCGGACGGCAACGCCGCGACCCTACGTCGTCCCGGTCTCCCCGGCCACCGCCGTCCGGACCGTGCGAGGATGTGGATCGACGCTGCGGATGCAGCGTCGCCAGAGCAAGGGCGACGCCCCCGCCGGGGGGAGGCGGGGGCGTCATGGGGGGTCTGGAGATCGGCCGGTCAGCGCTCCTGGAGGGGAGCGGGCAAGTTGAAGTCCCGCTGCGCGCTGTCGATGAGACCCGCCGGCAGGCTGGTGCCACTGCCCATGAAGGACTGCAGGCGGGGGGTCGTGCCGTCGCTGGAGACGAACTCGTCGCGCTCGAACGTCAGGAACGGCAAGGTGATCGAGCTACCGGCGAGAACGTCGACGGTCTGACGCGTCCCGATGTTGCGGTACTCCTCGCTGTTGGCGCTGCTCACCAGCACTCCGATCCGGTGACCGGCCGGGATCGGCCAGTCCTGTCCGTACATGGTGAAGCTGACGTTGCGTTGCCCTGGCACCGTCCCTCGCACTAGCGACGTCCCGCGCGAGATCATCCGTGTGCGGCCGTCGGGCCCGATGTCGTACACGTTCACGGTCACGTTCGCGTTCGGGACCGTGTCTACGTTGATCGAGGCGGTCGGCTCGCCCGAGAGCCACACGGCGTGTGGCAGGGGCTGGCTGATGGTCCACACGCCCTGGCTCGCGGAGGGCGACAGGCCGCTGCCGCTGCCGTTGTCGGTGTACGAGCCGGCGTTGAGCTCGGTGCCGTAGAGGACGGCGTCGGCCGGCGGCCACGCTTGCTCGGCACGCCAACGACCGAGGATGTCCTGGACCTCGATGGCGGGGTCGTCGATCGGCGGCTCCACGCCCTTGAGGTGCTCGTCGAGGAAGCGCATGGCCTGCTCGATGAAGTCGGCGCGGCCGACGGCCATGGGGCTGTCCTGCGTGCTGCCCGGGTTGTCGCACGCGGCCTGGGTCTCCCACGCGCGGCAGTGGTCGAACTGGCCGTACCACGCCCGGTTCTGGGTCGCGGTCAGGCCGTTGAAGTACTGGAAGGCTCCGTCTGACCGTGTGTTGGTCTCGAGGAAGCCCTGTGTCAGGAACAGCGGCGTGTTCTTGCCGGAGGTGGTCCGCAGCAGGTCGCGCTCGGTCCAGTAATCGCTGTTCTCCCGGTTATCGGCACTCAGCCCGATGTTGGTCGCGTAGCAGTAGCCCTGCGGTGCGCCGTTCACGTGGTACTGCGGCGTGTCGCTGGGGCGCCCGGGCTTGGCGTCGATCGCTTGGAACAGGCCGATGGTGAGCAGCCAGTTGGGGCGCTGGACCCCGTTCATGAAGATGTACTTGTAGCCCGAGTAGACCGGCTCGAGCGACAGCACCGCCGCGAGGCCATCGGGCTGCTCGTCGATGCCCATCAGCCCGGTCCAGCCGTCGTAGCTCTTGCCGAGCAGCGCGACCTTGCCCGTCGACCACGGCTGGCTCGCGGCCCACTCGACCGCCGCCCGGACCGCGCCCTGCTCGCGCTCGCCACCCCAGTCGTTGCAGCCGCCGGAGCCGCCGTTGCCCGGCAGGTCGACCATGACGTACGTGTAGCCCTTCGTCAGGGCGCCGCTCAGATCCAGGAAGTCGTAGAACCGCGGGTTGGGCCCTTCGCCGAACGGGTCGACGTCGAGCGTGGAGCCGTTGTGGTTCGTGTACGGGCTCACGGTCAGGATCACCGGTGTGGGGTTGGTGTCCGTGAGGTCGAGCCCCTTGGGGCGGAGGACGTCGGCGTGGAGGTTGGTGATCCCGTCGTAGGACGGGAAGTAGTGCTCGCTCCAGTCCGCGTCGTCGCGGAGGGCCATCTGCTCCTGCTGCTGCGACGGCTGCGTCGACTGCGTGGCGGGCACGAAGCCCACCAGGCCGACGGCCAGGACGAGCAGTACGAGGAGCGTGGTGCGCGTTGCCTTCATCGGTTCGATCTCCCTCAGGAAGTGGGGGTCACGCGGGCGGTGGCGGTCGCCGACTGCCCACCCGTCTCGGACGTCACGGTCAGGGTCAGGTCATCGGCGGTGGGCGGCTCGTCGCCGTCGGGCACCCGCACGAACACGGGGACCTCGACGGTCTCGCCGATGCCCACCTCGACGACGTCGTGCTGGAGCTGGACCTGCCAGCCCTGTGTGGTCGCGGCTGCGAGCCGGAACAGGTCGATGCCGTTGCCGGTGTTGGTCACGGCGAACGTCACACGGGCGACGTTGCCCGGGGTGGCACTGCCGTCCTGGCCCGTGGCTGTCTCGACGCCCCGTGTGAACGGTGACTGGTCGTCGAGATGGCGGACCGCGACGCGGTAGGTGCGCACGCCGTCGTCACCGACCGTCGTGTCGAGGACGTAGAAGTGCAGCTGGTTGGCCTCGTCGACGTACTCGTCGACGACGCCCTCGCCGGTGCCGGCGCGGAAGGTCGCGTCCGCGAGCTGGCGGTAGTCGCCGAGCGAGATCGGGAACTCCTCGCCGGTCGGCGTGATGTAGTCGAAGATCTCGCGGCCCTCGTGCTCGCCCACGCCGGTGCGAGCGTTGATGTCCTCGGGGTGCGAGTCCTTGACCCAGATGAAGGGCGCGAGGTCGGCGTTCTTGGTCTTGGCGATCAACACACCGCGGTCGGTCAGGAACGAGTCGTAACCGATGCGGTCGACCGCCTCGACCGTGTAGTTGTGGTAACCGCCACCGTCACAATCGTGCTGCTGCGCGGTCGAACACGATGGCGACTCGTCGCGGTCGAGCACGATCTGGATCCCGTGCAGGCCGACGTCGGTCGTGATCGGCGCGAGCGGGTAGGCGCGCGGGAAGATGTCGACCGCGATGACGCCGGCACGCGACAGCGAGTCACGCTCGAGGAACAGCACCTCGTTGGGCTTCATGAAACCCAGGCGCAGCTTGTTGCGCAGCATGTGGTGGCTACCCATCGAACCGCCCTGGTTGGGCGGGATCTGCCACCGGTTGTGGGTGCCGCCGGGACCGTTGAACGTTCCGCGGCTGAGCATGTCCCACGGCCCCGAGTAGCTGCGCCGGACCGGGTTGCCGAACGGGTTGTTGTAGTTGTCCAGCACGCCGAAGATGTGGCTGAGTTCGTGCGCGAAGGTCGACTGACCGTCGCTCTCGCCCTGGGTCGACATCACACCCGGGATCGCGTGCGACCAGATCGACTTCGCCGCGGCGAACGAGGTCCAGTCGATGTAGCGCGTGTTGGCCCAGTTGGGCTTGGACTCGTCGGGGTTGCCGAACTCCTCGGTGACCTCCTCGGGGGTCGCGAACATCATGCGACCGAACTCCTCCCACACCCCGGACTCGTCGTAGCCGGCGTGGAGGAGCCAGCGGAAGTCGTAGTCGTGGCCGCCGTTGGTGGCCATCCCGGTGACGGTGTCGGCGAGCGACGCCTCCAGCAGCTCGGTGTCGAAGTTCTTGTTGCAGGAGTCACCTGCCGGGCACGAACCGCCAGCGCCGCCGACGTCACTCAGGCCGTACTCGTGCTCCTTGCCCTCCATCCGGTAGGGACCGAACGCGTCGGCGTCCACGCCGACGAGCCCGTAGGAGTCCTCGAGCCAGTACTCGTTGACGGTGTGGCCGTGGTTGAGCTCCGACGGTTCACGGATGAGGAAGTCCGCGTACCAGTCGCCGACCTCCTCGCGTGGGATGTCGCCGACGCCGATGGGGTTGTGGACGCCGTCGATGCCGAACAGGTCCGAGCCCTCGGGCTCGGTGACGATGAACTCGCGGTCCTGGAAGTCACCCAGGAGCAGGGCGGCGCGGATCTTCTTCACCGGTTGACGGGGCGGCTCGTTCCAGTCGACGCCAGGGATCGGGGTGTAGTCGTCCCACGTCTGCCACTCGGGCAGCTCCCACGACTCGGGATCGACCGGGGCTGGGAAGTCGGTCAGTCCATCTTGTGGGACCTCCTCGGCGAGGTGGTCGGATGCGACCGATGGCGCGGTGCTCCGCGCGGGCGTCGGGACCGCGGTCGTGTCCGCCCCGAGTGGGGCGAACGCCACCGACAGCGCGGCGAGGCCGGTGAGTGCGGCGGGCAGTCGGGTGCGCATGGGGTGATCGCCTTCCTTCGCTCAGGCGCCGATGAGGTGCGCGCGGACGGGCGCGTCAGCGAGGGCAGGGCCCGCAGTGGCGCTCTCGCGAGCCTCGATGACCGCGACCTCGCCGCAGAGCTCTACCGGCGTGGCGGCGACCCGCTCGCGTTTCGCACGCCCGTCGAGCAGGAGGCCGATGATGGGCTCAGCGGCCTGTGCCATCGAGACGAACACGCCGCCGCCCTCCATGGGCTCGGTGGCGATGCCGTGGAGTGCGAGCGCCACCGCCGCATCCTGGGCTTGCTCAGCGTCGAGCACGTAGCCGCAGGGCGGCGGGTCGGCGTACGAGGTCGACTCCTCACGGCTGCCGAGGACCATGCCGTCGATGGTCGTGTCCTCGTCCTGGCCGTTGAAGAACAGCGGGACGTTCCGGTCGGCGCCCTCCTGCGCCTTCTCTTCCTTGGCCTTCTCGCTCTGTGTCGCCACCGCCGCGCCGAGGTCGCGCATGAACCGTAGGGTCTCGTCGATCGCGTCGACGTGAGCGTTGACGCGACGGTTCTGCAGCCCCGCGGTGTTCAGGTCGCCGGTGCCGTTGTTGGGGTTCTGCGTCACCGCGGTCTCGAGGAGGATGCTGGCGACGTGACGCAGGCCAAGGGCGTTGCGGGCGATGCCATCATCCCAGTCGCCGGCCGTCTGCGTCACGTGGTAGTCGTCCTCGAGCGCGCGGTAGCGGCCGTACTCGCCAGCGGTGTAGCCGTCTTCCTCGACACCCTTGGCGACGTAGTCCTCGGCGAGCGTGCGTGCCAGTGCGCGCACGCCCTCGTGGGCGTTGAGGTTGCGCGGCCACAGGTACAGGACCTCGTCGTCGTAGAACACCGGGACGGATGGGCCGTATTCGTGCAGATCGGCGGCGGCGTCCGGCTGCCAGTCACGGATGACTTCCGCGATGGCCTGCCCCTCGGCCGTCCGCAGCTGCATGTGATCCCGGTTGATGTCGATGCCCTGGGAGTTCCGCCGGTTGTTGACGGCGCGGCCGTCGGGGTTCGCGGTGGGTATGAACAGGATCGTCTGGTGCTGCATCTGCCGGATCAGCGTCGGGTCGTCGGTGAACGCAAGGTCGCGGAGGTGGATCAGACAGGCCTCGCGCCCCGCCGGCTCGTTCCCGTGCTGCGTGCACACGAACAGGACGACCGGCTCCTTGGACTCGAGTGCCTCCTCTGCCGTTCGCGGGGCGGTAGCACCGATCGTGACGAGGTGCAGCGGTCGCTCGTGGAGCGTGTGGCCGAGTACCTCCAACCGGACGCGAGACGATCCGGCTGCGACCGCGTCGAGGAAGTCGAGCTCGCCCTGGTGGCTGGTCCAGTCCGCCCCGCCGTTGTCCTCGAACTCGGTCGTCGGCGGGGTGGTCTCCTGCCCGGACGCGGCCAGCGGCAGGAGCGCCGCAGCGAGCGCCGCGACAGCGGTGACGATGATGGGACGGAGCGTGCGCACGGGTTCCCCCTCCGGCTGCCGCGTCGAGGGATCCGCCCCGACGCGTCTCGTGTGGCGGTTCGGTGGGTGCTTCTCCGTTCGGGTCCCGTTGTCCTGCCTCTGGCGACGGCGCATCCGCTCCGTCGATCTCCCGCGGCCTGGGCTCCGTGTGGAGTTGTGCTCAGATGTGAGGCCAGGTCTCCACGCAGCGGGGGCGGGGCGCGCGTGCGCCGGGGCCGAGGTCAGGGGCTGCGGAGACCCGTCACGGCGGCGACGAGGGGCTTCTCGAAGCTGCGGCCGTAGGCCTCGCCGACGTTGTCGAGCGTCGGAGCCAGCACGACCATGCGCTGCTCGCTGTCGATCTCGGTCAGTGGCTGCGTGGTCATCGCGTTGTCCGACTCCGCCACGAGCAGCAGATGCAGGCCGTGCGTGCCGATCGATCCCTGCCAGAACCGCCGTGGGTTCTCGGTGAGGTAACGGGCGTAGTCGGGGTCCTCGGCGTGGCGCTGGGCGTCCCAGCACTCGCGTGGCAGCGGCTCACCGACCTCCTCGCCGGTCTCGGGGTCGAGCTCTCGCCAGGTCGCGAACTCGCCGCTGTCGACCTTGCGACTGCGGAGGTGGGGACCGGGCGACGAGCCGGTGCCGTCGTCGAAACACGCGTCGTCGCGGTAGTAGGGCGTGGCGAAGACGCTCTGGGCCGCTCCGGGGGTGATCTCCTTCAGCGACCAACGCGTGACCAGCGTCCCGTGCTCCCCCGCGATCTGCTCCCAGTGCAGGTTGCCGCTGGGCCCGCTGAACCACGGATCGGTGGTGTCGATGTCGTTGTGGACGCACTCGCCGCTGCACCCGTTCGGGTCGGGGTCGCCCACGGTGACAGGACCACCCAGCGGGTTGCGCTCGTTCACCCATGGGTCATCGAAACGGAACCCGTCGTCGCCCACGTGGAGGTGGCTGTTGCCGAAGACCTCGTCGTCGATGCCGTCGATCGCGACGCCATCGGCGTTGTTCGGGTTGTAGTAGCGCGACACGGCATCGGCGTTGTAGTCCAGCTGGACGTAGATGCCGTCGAGCGGTGGGATGACGTGGACCCGCAGGAAGTTGATCCAGCGGATCTCGTCGCGGTAGAAGATCTCGCGCCGCACGACGTTGGTGCCGGAGTCGGCGCCCCACGTCTCGCGGATCGTGCGGACCGGGCCGGAGCGCTCGCCCATCAGCTGGCTCGAGCCGCCCCAGTTGTTGACCTCCTCCTCGTAGCCGCAGCAGGGGGTCTCGCCGCCGGGGCGCTGCTGGAACGCGCGCGCCTTCCACTGGTCGAGCAGGTCGGTGCCGTAGGTCCAGTCGCCCTCCTCATCCTCCGAGACCGAGATCTCGGTCATGAGCCAGCGACCCTCGTAGCGGAAGCGGTAGCGGGGCGTCGTGATGGTGGCCTGGTCGCCGGGGCGGCGCTGGCGGATCTCCTCGCCCTCGTCGTCGCCGATGCACTCGCCGGTCGCGGGGTCGTGGTAGGGGCCGGGCAGCGCCGCCCCGTAGTTCTCGTAGCTCGACTCGCTGAACAGGAACACGTTGGCGTCGGGGTCGCGCTCGTAGCGGACGTAGCCGCTGGTGGCGTCGAACGCCGGGGCGGGGCCGCCCGTCTCGGTGAGACCGACGTAGACGTAGCTGGTGACGCCGGAGTGGGGGTCGGTCAGTGCGATGTCGTGCATCGCGAGGATGCCTGGCGGCGTCGGAGCGGTCGGGGGTGCCGGCTCGCCGGCATCACGTGCCATGAACACGATCTCGTCGTCGCTGTCGAGTCCCTGCACCGGGTCGACCGCGACGTCGCTGTCGGGCATCGCGAGGCAGGGGTCGTCGGGGTGGCTGGCGCGCCAGCGGAAGCCCTCGCGGTCGAACGCGTAGCTCAGGTGCTGGTCGGTCTCGGAGTAGAAGGCGAACCCGCTGCGGTTGTTGGACAGGAACCGCGGGAACATCTCGTCGACCTGCAGCGGGATCTGCTCGAACGCCTCGCCGGTCCAGCGGTAGCCGAGGATGCGGTCCGTCGGTGGGCCGCTGACGGGTGCGAGCGCCCCGCTGGAGACCCACGGGTCCTCGTACGTGTTGGTCGTGCACGGATCATCGGGCGTGACCGGCGTCTCGTCGATACCGCCAGCGCAGCGCTTGCCGTCCGCGGACCCCGGGTGCACGGACTGGTCGGCGGGGACGGACCACGTCGGGAACGAATCCCCGGTCAGGACGACCGGTTCGGTGTCGCGGACCGGGTCGGTCGCGATCGATGCGGGGTCGTCGGGCAGCAGCTCGGTGACCACCTCCTCGGGCCCCGCGGCCTCGGCGCCACGCGTGTCCGCGAGGTCGCCGGTTGCGGCGGCGGAACCGAGCGTGGACGCGGCAAGCGCGAGGACGAGGGTGAGGCGGACGGGGCGCATCGGGGCGTGCTCCGGCTGAGGAGAGGGGTTACCCCGGGTACTTCGTCGCCCGCCCCGCCATCTCCTGCACTTGAACCTCAGCGTGTGCATCTGGACCCGGTAGGCGGGTCGATCTGCACCCGCTGCATGGTGGACCACCTCAGCGTGTGCATCTGGACCCGGTAGGCGGGTCGATCTGCACCCGCTGCGGTCAGGCGCGGCAGCCGAAGGCGGCGAGGTCGTGGGTGGACAGGCTCGGCGGGGCGGCGCCCGCGCCGGTGCCCCACTCGCTCGGCGCGACGCCCATCTCGAAGGAGACGGTGCCGCCGTCCGCGACCTCGGACTCGGCGAACCAGGTGCGTTCGAGCGGCGCCCCGTCGAGGCTCGCGCTCTGCACGTACTTCGCGGCGAAGTTCGCGCCGGGCGCCTCGATGACGAGGTCGCCGTCGGGGCGGTGGATCGTGGCGCGCTCGAACGTGGGTGAGCCGACGGTGTAGATCGGGGCGCCGGGCGTGATGGGGAACACGCCCAGCATCGTCCAGACGAGCCACCCCGACAGCGCCCCGAGGTCGTCGTTGCCCGGCAGGCCGTCGTAGGTCGGCGTGAAGAGCGAGGCGACGCCACGAGCCACCGCCTGGGTCTTCCATGGCGCCCCGACCCAGTTGTAGAGGTACGGCGCTTCGAGGTCGTGCTCGTTGCCCGGGGCGTACTGGTTGCCGTAGTAGAAGATGCCGAACACGGTCGCTTGGTTCTGCACCTTCGGCCACGCGACGGGGATGGTCCCGGTCAGCGGCAGCCCGAAGAAGGCGTCGAGGCGCTGCTCGACGTCGACGCCGGCATCGGCCATGCCGCCGACCAGCCCCGCGAGGTCCTGCATCGCGAGCCACGAGTACTGCCAGGAGGTGCCCTCCTGGAAGCCGTAGCCGTTCTCGGGGTAGAAGTCGGCCAGCCAGGTCCCGTCCGCGTCGCGGGGCCGGATGAACCCGGTCTCGGGGTCGAGCAGGTTGCGGTAGTTGGTCGCCGTCTCCAGCACCCGGTCGCGGTCCTCCTCAGCGCCCCACCGATCGGCGACCAGACCGAGCGCGAGGTCGGCGAAGCCGTACTCGAGCGTCGTGCCCGCATCGCGTGTTCCCCCCGTGAGCAGGTCGGTCGGCCCGGACGGCGGGCCGACCGGGAGGTAGCCGAGGTCGCGGTAGGCGGGCTTGCGCGCGTCGTAGCGTTCCAGCATCTCGGCCAGCAGCGTCTCCCGCAGCGCCGCATGCGACGGGTCGTCGAGCAGCCCGCGGCACACGCCTTCGGCGATGAACGGCAGCACCGGGTCGCCCGACATGTAGCCGGGGTCGTTGGGGCCGAGCTGCCACCGGGGAAGGTGGCCGCGCTTCTCGGCGAAGTCAGCCAGCGAGTACAGCATGTCCTCGTAGCGCTCGGGGTCGATCACCGCCAGCAGCGCGTTCTGGCCGTTCTTGGAGTCCCACAGCGAGAACTGGGTGTAGCGCGGCCGCTCGCGGTGGTGGATGGCGCCGTCGCCGCCGGGGTAGCGGCCGTCGACGTCGGACAGCAGGTTGGGGAACAGCTGCGCGTGGTACAGCGCGGTGTAGAAGCTGGTCCGTTCGAGGTCGGTGCCGCCCTCGATCTCGATCGCGTCGAGCGCCCCGTCCCACGCCGTCTCCGCGTCGGCTACGACCGCCCCGAAGTCCCAGCCCGGGTTCTCGGTGTCGAGGTTGCGGACGGCGCCGTCGATGTCGGTGAAGCTCATGCCGACCTTGACGATCACCTCGTCGACGCCCTCAGCGAACTCGAGCACCGCCGTCGGCTGGCCGTCGAGCGAGGTCACGGCCGTGCCCGCGGGGTCGGTCAGCGTGAAGGGCTGGTTGGCACGGACGGCGTAGTGGATGTCCATCGGCCCCGAGACGTCGTCGTGGACGGTGCCCACCACGAGGCTCGGGTCGTCGGGGTGCAGCGCCACGGTCGCGTCCTTCAGCCCGCGCAGGCTCCGGGACGGGTCGATCACGACCTTCGGGGCGACCCCGAGGGGGTACTCGTAGCGGTGCATGCCGGTGCGCTCGGTCGCGGTCAGCTCGGCGATCACCCCGTAGCGCTCGAGGATGACGCTGTAGTAGCCGGCCTCGGCCACCTCCCCTGCGCGGTCGAACGGCGAGGCGTAGAAGGGAATGGGGGCCGAGCCGGGGTGCGACTGGCGGCGAGCGTCCACCTCACCGTGCATCGGGAACAGCGGCACGTGTCCGCCCTGCCACACGCCCGCGGACATGTGGGTGTGACTGAAGCCGGTGATCACGCTGTTGGTGATGTAGTAACCGCCGTAGTTCAGAGGGCCCTCGGCGGTGTCGGGGCCGAGCCCGACCATCCCGTGAGGCAGCACCGGACCGGGGTTGGTGAAGCCCGGGGCGTAGGAGCCGATCATCGGGTCGACGTACTCCCGGGGCGTCACCGCGCCCCGCTCGGCCGCGGGCACCGCCGGGGCGGCGGCGACAACCGCGAACGCGGCGAGACCGGCGAGCAAGCGACGCATCGAGGCTCCGAGCTAGGGACGATGGGAAGCCTTCGACCCCCGCGGCCGCTTCCCCTGCCGAGTGGGAGCAGGTCTGCGCGTAGCCGCACCGATCTGCTCCCACCGGGGGAGGAGTCAGGGGGTCGGGGGTCGAAGCCTCCACCCGACCCCCCTCCTCAGGTAGGACCATGCGCTCGTTCCTCGCACCGCTCGTCGCGGCCGCCCTCACCGTCGGGGCGCTCGTCGCCGCCCCGACCGTCTCCATCGCCTCGGCCGACGACGCCATCGCTGACTGGGACGGCATCCGCGCCGGTGTCGGCATCGCGGATGCCACGTGGCACGTCGGAGCTTCGAGCGGCCAGTACAGCGACTTCGCCTTCCCGACCGGCGCGGTGAGCGGCGGCGACGTCGACCCCCACCACCACGCGACCTACAAGTCCAGCTCCTACGGGGTGCAGTCGCGGCTGACGGTCCGCGCGCTGGTGGTCGAGGGGACCAACGGCGAGCGCGTCGCGCTGCTGAAGTCGGACAACTACCTGGCGCAGGACCTGCTGCTGCGCCGCGTCGGCCAGCTGCTGGCTGACGACCCGGGATCGCAGATCGGCTACGACGACATCCTCCACGCCGCGTCCCACAACCACAGCTCGCCCTACTACTCCACGCCGTCGTGGGGTGTCTGGCTGTTCCAGGACGCGATGGACCTGCGCATGCTGGAGTACCAGGCGCAGGCGATGTACCGGGCCATCCGCGAAGCTGAGATCGACCTCGCCCCGGCGCGCATGGGCGCCACGACCGTCCACCACGAGCTCTACAAGGGCAACATCATGCGTCCGCAGACCGCGGACGACGGCTCGCCCGCCGGGTTCCCCAACGATTACGGCGACGAGGGCCTGCCCGTGCTGCGGTTCGACCGGCTCACCGAGGACGGCTTCGAGCCGATGGGCATCTGGATGAACTGGGGCCAGCATCCCGAGTCGCTCGACGGCTACGACCTCATCACCGCCGACTTCCTCGCCCCGCTCGAGCGCTTCGTCGAGCGCGACACCGGCGCGAAGCTCGTGTTCAGCCAGGGCGACGTCGGCTCCGCCGAGGGCCCCTACGACGGCTGGAACCGCGGCCGCATGGACGATGGCACGCTGATCGCGTGGGCCCACATCGGACACGCCCAGACCGAGCGGGGCGCGCGCCTGCTCGCCGACGCGGTCGTCGAGGGCTTCGAGGCCATCGGGCAGGGCGAGGGCGACGTCCCCTACGCCACCCACTTCGAGGTGGGTGCGATCAACGGCTGGGTGCCCGGCCCGATCAGCCACCCCTACCCCAGCGTCTCCAACTGCCGCACCGAGCCGACCGTCGAGGGCGATCCCGGCTCACCCATCCTCGGCCTGCCCGACTGCGCCCGCAGCGGGGCGCTCGGCTCGCCGCTCGACCCGCTCTACGAGAACCTGCGGGCCCACGGCCTGCCGGTCCCGGCCAACTACGACGCCCCGTCGTTCACCGGCGTGCAGGAGAACGTGCGCCTGCGCCTGCAAGCGATCAAGCTCGGCGACATCATCATCGCGTCGTGCGCGTGCGAGGCCCAGGTCGATCTGATCCTCAACTTCGAGAGCCGCGCGAACGACGTCGTCGGCGACCTGCACGACGGCTTCGACTGGTTCGAGGACCCCAACACGACCTGCACCCAGGGGGAGTCCGGGGAGTGGACCTGCCAGTACGCCGACCCGGAGGCGCGCGGCGGACGGAGCTGGACCTTCAGTGACGCCGCGTACCAGCGCTACCAGGCCCAGGTCCACAACCCCGCCGACGGCTGGGACGAGCTCGACTACGCCCCGTACGCCAACAGCGAGCCCGACGACCCGGCCGAGATCAAGGGCAACTTCACCACCGAGGAGCTGGACGAGCAGACCGGCTACGCGCTCGCCATCGGCGTCGGCCACGCCGGCGACTACAACGGCTACACGGTCAGCTACCGCGAGTACATGGGCTACGACCACTACCGCAAGGCGCTGACGAGCCACGGCCCCCACACCGCCGACTACATGTCGACGTGGATGACGCGGATGGCGCGGGACCTCAACGACCCGAGCTACTCGTACGTCGAGGAGATGACCGCACAGGACCCGACCACGGTGGCACGGCTCGCCGCCGACGAGGCCCGCCAGGTCGCCCAGAGCGAGCTGCTCGGCCGTGCGGCTGGCACCGCCTACACAGCGTGGCTCGCGGCGTTGCCCGCTGACGTCGGACCGGCGGAGATCCTCGCCGATGGCCAGCCCGGCGATGTCAGCCGCTTCGACGCCGCCACCGTCACGTGGCGGGGCGGGTCCAACGCGGTCGACAACCCCACCGTGGTCGTCGAGCGTGAGGTCGACGGGGCGTGGCAGCCGTTCGCTGACATGTCCGGCGAGGTCCAGACGATGCTGGACATGCCCAACGGCGTGCAGGGTGTCGCCGACACCTACACCGGCAGCCAGGAGTGGCGGTGGACCGCCAGCTTCGAGGCGTTCACGGGCGGGCCGAACCCGGCGCTGGGATCGACGCCTCCGGGCGAGTACCGCTTCGTGATCGACGGCGTGATCAGCGGTGGTCTCGGCGAGGGCAGGAGCACCTACCACCTCGAGTCGGACTCGTTCACGGTCTCGGTGTGGGACGGCATCCCCGCCCCGACCGTCTCCGTCGACGGTGATGTCGTCACCGTTCAGACGGAGCGGGTCCTGTACCCGAGGACCTACGAGTCCGACTTCCCCTTCGTGTCCGACGACGGGCGCGGCGGCCTGGTCGATCCCGAGACCGGCGAGGCCGTGCCCGACGATCTGCGCGTCTGCGAGACGTGCTCGTTCCGGGCGTGGGCGTTCGAGGGTGAGGTGGCGGCCGTCGATGTCACGATCCGGCGGACCGACGGCTCCGAGGAGATCGTGGGGGCGACACCGGCGGGCGACGGCAGGTGGACGGTCAGTGGGCTGCAGCTCGCCGACGGCGACGAGGTCGTCGTCGCGGCCGGGGGTGTCCGCGACCAGGACGGCAACGTCAACGGTCTCGGCTCCGACGTCGAGGTCGTGACGCTCACGCTGTCGGGTACCGACGAGGTGATCATCCGACCCGCGCTGCCCGATGCCGCCCAGGATGGTCGAACACCTGCCGGGTCCAGCCACGCGCCAGAGGCCGCGCCGGCGCGGGTGGCCGCCGCGACGGCCACGGACACGGCCGCAGCGGTGTTCGTGCTGCTGGTCCTGGCGGGAGCGGTCGTGCTGCTGGCTCGCCGCCGGGGAGCCTGACGCCACGCGCCACGGTCCACCGTCGGCAGCCCGGGGCCGCCGGCACCCCGCGCGTCCACCCCCCATCCACAGGGGCTGTGGAAACTGGGGATGGACCTGGGCGGATGACCCAGGAAGGTCACGCTGCGTAGTGCATCACCCGCGCCCAGCCACCACCACCCCCCGGAGGGCCTACCGGCGTCGTCCGTACGGCCAGCTCCTGTGGAGAGATCTGGGGACGGATGTGGATGACACCCCGCGCAGGTCGCGGACGAGGACGTGCGCGCAGTGACGAGATGCGCCCCGCTGCGGATACTGCGGCGCCGACCACGGGGCTGCTTGGTCTCCGCCGGGCGCGTCGTTGCAGTCGGTTCGGGGCCCGTGGCTATCCTGCGCGCGGCTCGGAGCCGGCCGGGTCGTAGCCGTCGTTCGGAGGTGGACGTGGGTCGTGCCCGCGAGGTCTGGGACCGCATCGTCGAGATCTGGACGAGCGCGGACACGTCCGACGTCCCCGCGCTGTACACGGCCGATGCGCTCTACCTCGAGCCGTACAACCCACCGCACAACGGCAACCTGCTCATCCAGGCGTACGTCAAGGACTACCTCGCAGGCAAGGACGACCTCGCCATCGAGGTCAAGCGCGCGTTCGAGGACGCCGAGGGGCGCGGCATCGCCATCGAGTGGATGCTGTCGTACACCGCCGGCGGGCGTCGCTGGTCCGACCTGCCGCGTGCGACCTTCATCGAGCTCAACGACGACGGCATGGTGGTCTACCACCGGGACTACTTCTGAGCCTTTCCTTTGCGACGCCGCATCCGCGTCGTCGATAGGGGCTTGGCGCGTCGCCCGCGGCCGAGAGCGCGGTCTCGGCCGCTCGGTGAGCAGGGGGACCCGCACGCCTGCTCCTGACGCTGGCGACGTCGCCCGTGGTCACTGGGCGTTCTGGGCCACGGGGCCTCTCCCGGCAACCCGCATCTGCGCGGGTTTCCTCACTGCACGCCCGCCTCAACCGGGGTTGGTGTTCTCTCTGAGCAGGTAGCGGGCGAGGGCGGCGGCAGCCACTACCGCCAGGGCGATGATGAGGGCTTCGTTCGGGGGGCGGTGGACGTCGGGGAGGCGCTGGCGTAGCGACACGGGGGAGTGGAAGTCGCGGGTGTCCCAGCCCATCGCGACGGCGGCGGCGCGCAGCTCGCGGTCGGGGTTGACCGCGACCGGGTGGCCGACCGTGTCGAGGAACGGCAGGTCGGTGATCGAGTCCGAGTACGCGTAGCACCCGGTCAGGTCGTAGCCGCGGGTCTCGGCGACCTGCGCGACGGCGTTGGCCTTGTTCCGGCCGTAGCCGTAGTACTCCAGCGTGCCGTCGTAGCGGCCCTCGGCGTCCACGCCTGCCCGGGTCGCGATGACGTCGCGGATGCCGAGGCTGCGGGCGAAGGGGATGACCACCTCCTCCCCCGAGCTCGACACGACCCAGATGTCGCGCCCCGCCGCGCGGTGCTCCTCGAACAGCTCCAGCGCCTCGCGGTACACGTACGGCGCGATGGCCTCCTCCATCGTCTCGATCACGAGCCGCCGGACGCGCTCCGCCTCCCAGCCCCGGGTGAGGTCGAGCAGCGCCCGTCGCATCTGCTCCATCTTGCTGTGGTCCGCGCCCACGAGCTGGTAGACGGCCTGCGCGTACATCCCCTTCAGCACCGTCGTGGGGGCGATGAGCCCGTCGCGGTAGAGGGTCCGGCCCATGAGCAGGGTCGAGGAGCGCGCGATGATGGTCTTGTCGAGGTCGAAGAACGCGGCCGCCGTCGCCCCGGTCCGTCCTACCCGCACCTCCTCGAGCATGGCGTCGCTGAGCCGGTCGGCGTGCTCGCGTCCGTAGCGCTCCTCGGTCTCGGCGGCGGCCTCGTCGTCGTCACGACCGAACACGGCGCGGAGACGGTCGATGACCGACCGGTCGGGTGAGGCTGGCGCTGTCTCCTCGTCCGCCTCGGAGCGAACGGGGGCAGGCTCGGGGACGCCCGGCTCGTCCGGCTCTGGGGGCTGGTCCACGCGCATCCTCGGGTGGGCTCACCGGAGGATAACGACGGCACCGTGGCCGCCATCCACAGCCGCCGCGGTCCGCGCGACCCGTACGACGCACCCGCCCCGTACGGTCGCCCCGACCGAGCGGAGCACGTGGTGGACCCATCGACCCCCTACCGGGCGAGGCTGGCTGGCCCGCACGCGGACGCGCTGGTGCGCTGGTTCGACACCGAGCTCGGGTGGTACGCGGTCCAGGACCCAGGTGAGGCGCCGTGGCTGACGGTGGCGGACGTAGCCGGCGCCATCGCGGAGCCCGGCCCGGCCGACGTGCTGCTCCTCGCGAGCGGCGACGGCGCCGTCGAGGCGGCTCGTGCGGCGGTGGCCTGCGCGGATCCGCACGTCGTGGTGTGGCCCGACGACCGTGACGCCCTGCGAGCACTGGCCCCGCAGCCGCCCGCGCCCCGCGCCGTCGATCGCATCGAGGTCGGCGGGGCGTCCGGCGGTGTGGGGACGACGACCGTCGCGGCGGCGCTCGCCGGCCTGGCCGCGTGGGGAGGACAGGCCGTTCTGCTGCTGTCGGCGCCGGGCGGGCCACTGCCGGCGGAGACACCCATTGTCGCGGCGGAGGATCTCGCCGGGGTCCACACGTGGTCGGCGGCGAACGTGGTCCCGGGCGTCGCGGGTCTGCGTTGTCTCGGCGTCGCGGGCGAGGTGGCCGGTCTCGATCCCGGCGAGGCCGCGGTCGTGATCGTCGACCGCGGCGTCCGTCACGACGTCGACGTGCTCGTCGTGCGGCGAGACCGGGCCGGGCTCGATGCGCTCGGGCGGACGACGGCCGGGGCGGTCGTCGTGCTCGATCACGGCATCGCACCGCCTGGAGCGGTGCGCGAGGCCATCGGGACACGCCGCTTCGTGGTCGTGCCGTGGTCCCGACGTGTGGCGCGTGCCGCGTGGGAGGATCGTCTCCCCGCAGCCCTGCCGGGCACGTGGCTGGACGTCCTGCGCCCCGTCCTCGGCGCGTAGACCATCTGCTCGTTCCACAGCCCGCCCCGATCCATCCTCGCATCCCCGCATCCGGGGCGTAGGGTGTCGGCGACCGAGCCGGGGGCGGCCCGGGACCGTGACACACCGCCACCCCGCCGTCGATCCGGCCAGCCAGCCCGCCGCCGATCCCGTGCTGCGCGCGGCCGTGGAACAGCGCCTGCTCGCGGACGCCGAGGTCGCGGCCGCGCCCGGTGATCGCTCGGCACTGCGCCGCGCGGTCGCACGGGCCCTCGCTGCCGAGGGGATCATCGTCGCGCCCGCACGCTGGGCGACCCTCGTGCGCGATCTGGTCGACGACCTCGGAGGCCTCGGTCCGCTCGAGACGCTCCTGCGCGATCCGGACGTCACCGACGTCCTGGTGAACGGGCCCTGCGACGTCTGGGTCGAGCGACGCGGCGTCCTCGCTCCGGCGGGCGCCGCCTTCCGCGACGAAGATCACGTCACGCACGTGCTGCAGCGGGTCCTGGGCCCACTCGGCGTGCGTCTCGACCGTGCGCATCCGTGGGCCGACGCCGTCCTCGATGGCGGCGTCCGGCTCCACGCCGTGATCCCCCCGCTGGCGCCCACCACGGCCTTGACCCTCCGCCGCGTCGCCACGCTCGTGCCCACGTGGGGCGATCTCGAAGCCGCTGGCACGGTCCAGCACGGGACCGCCGCGGTCCTCCACGAGCTGATCGAGGCGCGCCGCAACGTCGTGATCAGCGGGCCCGCCGGCGTCGGCAAGACCACGCTCCTCAGCCGCCTCGTCCGAGACGTGGGCGGCGATCGGGTGGTCATCATCGAGGACGTCGCCGAGCTGGACCCGGGTGACCGCCACGCGGTGATGCTCCGCACGACCGCGCCGACGCCTGACGGGGGCGCGGGGATCGGACTCGGTCGCCTCGTCCGCAACGCGCTGCGGATGCGCCCCGACCGCCTCGTCATCGGCGAGGTCCGGGGCGCCGAGGTCGCCGATCTGCTCCAGGCGATGAACACGGGCCACGCAGGCTCGATGACCACCGTGCACGCCAACTCCGCCGAGGACGCGCTCGTGCGCCTCGAGGGCATGGCGCTGCTGGCCGGGATCCCCGTCGAGGCAGCCCGCGCCCAGGTCGCGACCGCCGTCGATGCGGTGGTGTCGCTGGCGCGGGGACCGGACGGCACACGTCAGCTCGCCGAGATCGTCACCGTCGAGGCGGCCCGGGACAGGGCGGGGACGCGACCGCGCGCACGGAGGGTGCACCCGTGAGCGGCGCCCTCGACGAGGTCCGTGCCCGCCTCGAGGTGGGCGCTCCCGTCCCCCCGGACGCCGATCTGCACCCGCGGTTGCACCGCGCGCTCCAACTGGCGCGAGCGGTCGGGGCGCCCGCCCTACCCGCACTCGACGCGGCGGCGGCGGCGCTCGATGACGACGACCGCCGACGTCGGGCACTGCAGGTCGCCACGGCTCAAGCCCGGACCGTCGCCGTCGGTCTCGTCGTCCTGCCGCTGCTCGCGCTCCCCGTCTTCGGAGCCATGACCGGCGTGGATGTCCTGGGCTTCTACGCCTCGCCCGCTGGGCGGGTGGTCGCGGTGCTGGCCGTGGGTCTGTTCACGGCCGGAGCCGCGATCGCGGCGCTGCTGCTCCGCAGCGCCACCGCCGATCGTCCCGACCGGCTCGGCGCCGTGACGGATCTCGACGAGGTCGCGGACCTCGTCGCCACCGCCCTGAGCTCCGGCGCCCCGGCGGGCTTCGCGCTCCGAGCGACCGCACGCGTCCTCCCTCATCACGCCGCACAGCTCGAGCGGCTCGCGCTCGTGATCGAGCGGGGCGTCGCCCCGTCGCACCCGGTGTCCCCGCGAGCAGGGTTCGACCGCATCGCCGCCCTCGTCCGCACCGGCATCTCGTGGGGTGCGCCGGTCGCGCCGTCGCTGCGCCGTCTCGGCCGGGACGTCCGCGCCGAGCGTCTCGCGGCAGCTCTCGCCCGTGCGGAGGCGCTGCCCGCTCGCCTGACCTTCCCCACCGCCCTGTGTCTGCTGCCCGCGACCGTGCTGTCGATCGGCGCCCCGCTGCTCGCCTCCGGTCTCGCGGCGGCCGGCACCTGAACCGAAAGGTCCACCGTGAACCACGACCACCGCAGCCGCGCCGAGGGGGGATCGCTCGTCTCCGAGTACGGGCTGATCGTCGTCGTCGGGGCGACCATCGCCTCGCTCGTGATCAAGTGGGCATCCGGCGGCGCCATCTGGGAGCTGCTCGGGGCGTTGACCACCAAGGTCAAGGCCCTGGTCGGCGCGTGAGCATGCCGTGCGCGTCGCCGTGGCGGCGCGAGGGCGGCTCGGTCAGTCTCGAGTTCGCCCTCGCGCTCCCGGCGTTCTTCCTCATCGTGCTCGCGTTCCTGCACACCGTCGGGTTCGCCCGCGACCTCGTCGTCGTCCAGGTCGCCGCGCGCGAGGGAGCACGAGCGGCCGCGGTCTCCCGTGACGATGCGACCGTCCGTGCGGCGGTCGATGCTGCCGTCGACGGCCGGGCAGCGCGGATCTCGATCTCGCCGCGACAGCGCAGCACCGGTGACCTCGTCCGGGTCGAGGTGATCCTGCCGACGCGCCTGCCGGTCGGACCACCGACGGTCACCGGCACGGCGGTCGCCCGCGTCGAGGCGATCGTGGACGCACCGTGATGCGGCGGCGACGCACCCGCCCCGCTGAGGACGGCAGCGCCCCGCTGCTCGGCGTGGGCGGACTCGCGGCCGTGATGCTCGTCGCCGTCGCCGTGCTCGACCTCGGTGCCTACCTCACCGCCGCGGTGCGGGCACAGGCCGCTGCGGACGCGGCTGCGCTCGCCGCAGCGGCGGTCGCGCACCCGCACGGCCGCGCGCGCGGCCTCCCGATCGAGGCCGCACGTGCACTCGCGGAGGCTCACGGGGCGAGCTTGGGCTCGTGCTCGTGCGCCACCGGATCGCGGACGGTCGAGGTGTCGGTCTCGGTGGACGTACCCGCCGTGGTCGTCACCCGGTTCGCCGCCCGCCGGGTCGTGGCCACCGCATCGGCGACGCTCGTGCCGCCCGCTGCCGCGCCTGATCAGCGGGTGGGCTGGAGAGTGCGCTCGAGCGCCGCCTCGATCTCGCGGAGCGCCCGATCCTCGGTGTCCGGCGACGGACGAGCGTGGTGAGGGGCGTAACGGCGGGTCTCCTCCGAGCCCAGCAGGACGCCGACCGGTTCCTCGGGGAGGTCGGGGCGGTGCAGGCGAACCCGACGAACGTACTCGCGGGGCGTCTGCCACGCGTCGCGGTCGATGCCGTGACGACCGAGCAGCAGGGCCAACTCCTCGAACGGTGAACCCGGAGGTGGCGGTTGCAGGCGTCGTCGCCGCCACAGCCACCACCCAGCGACCAGCGCGGCGATGCCAGTCGTCATCGCGATCAGCGCAGCCGGCTCGCGGACGACCGCTCGAGCGGCGGCGGCGACGGCGTCGCGCACGGGGTCAGGCACGAGCGCCGCCACGGCCCCGGCGATCCACTTGAACGCCGAGATGAGCGGCAGGCGAGCGACGCTGGAGTTGTCGACCGCCTCAGGTACCGCCCCGGTCGGGTCGAACGGGATCCAGCCGTGCCCGGGGATGTGCACCTCGACCCAGGCGTGGGCGTTGGACATCTTCACGTCGAACACCCCGGTCAGCGGGTTGTAGCTGCCCGGCTGGAAGCCCGTGGCGAAGCGCGCCGGGACACCCGCCGCTCGGAGCAGCACCGTCATCGAGGAGGCGATGGGTTCGCACCAGCCCCGCCGCGACTCGAAGAGGAAGTGGTCGACGAGGTCCGTGTCGCCAGCCGGTGGGACCTCGTTCAGGGTGTACTCGGTGTTCGCGCCGATCCAGGCCTGGACGACCTCGGCCTTCAGGTACGGGGTCGGCTGGTCGTCGGTGAGCGTCCGCGCCAGGTCGCGGACGCGCTGCGGCAGCCCCGCTGGGAGCTGGGTGTAGCGGTCCACGAGATCGGGAGGAGCGTCGCCGTCGGCGGCGCGCAGGACGTCCGGCGGGGACGTATCGATCACCGAGACGACCGAGTACACGGTCTCCCTGCTCTGCAGCTGCCCGGTGGTGATCGTCCCGTCCTCCCAGTGGTGGACCGAGCCGCCGGAGAGGTAGACGCGGATGGGGTCGGCCGCTGCGAAGACGAGGTTGGGAGTGTCGGCCAGCAACTCGAAGGTCTGCACCACCCGGCTGCGGTCAGCGAGGCTCGCTGGCTCGGGCTCCAGCCGCACCGGCGTGCCGTACGTCGGGTCGGGCTGCTCGGAGGTGCGCGTCCACCCGGTGCCGTCGTAGAGGTCGAACACGATGCCGCGCCATAGACGCGGACGGTCGGCGCGCACCCGCATCACCGGCTCGTCGCTGAGCTGGCCGACCGTGCGCAGGTCGACGTACTCCGAGAAGCCGAAGTAGGCCGTGGGGTTGAACCCGAGCGCGCCATCGCCGGGGCCGCGCAGCCGACCGTCACCGTCGAGGCCCGGGTTGGTGACGAACGGCGAGGTCAGGCCCAGCGACGGGATCCCCTTGAACGGCAGACCTCCGAGCTGGGTCGTGTTGCTACGCGGCAGAAGCCCGAACACGAGCACGCCCACCAGGAGGGCGGGCAGCGCGGCGCGCAGCGTGCCCGCACCTGCGCCGGCGAGGCGCTGCACGAGCGGCGGGGCGTCGGCTGGTGCGACGTTCGTCGGGGCGGGTTCGGGACGGTCGCTCGGGACGAGCCGTCCGAGTCGTTCGCGGTCGCGCAGTTCGTCGGCCCGCTGGAGGGCAGCGGAACGTTGGATGAGCACCATGCTCGCGCCGGCGGCCACGGCGTACACCAGGAGCAGGATCGCGAACACCATCGAGTGAGTGCTCGTGGCGCTGAGCGCGATGAGCGTCAGCGACGAGGCGAGCGTGAAGCCCAGGTCCCGCCGGGCCGGTAGGTCGAAGCCGTGGAGCACCTGCACCCCGAGGAACAGCGCAGCCAGCGGCCCGCGGGTGTCGTCGACGCTCGCGACGTAGCGGATGTCACCGAAGAAGCGCATCAGAGCCAGCGCCGCGCCGATGGTCAGGGCGAGCTTGATGAGGGTGTTGTCCTTGCCGGCCCTCCGCTGCGACACCCATGCCCCGACGGGCAGGAGCACGAGGGCAGCAACGGCGTCCAACGGCGGTGCCGCCCCGCTGACCAGCGTGGCGAGGACCGCGATCTCGACGGCGACGAGGACGGCGACGCGCAACCCGACCGAGTCCTCAACCCGCCTGGTGCGGTTCACGCGCCGGTAGCCCTCCAGCAGCCGACCCAACTCAGCGCTCCCCGGCGTGGAACGAGAACCAGCCGCCGACGGCGGCGAGCGGCAGATCGTTGGGCACCGTGCCGAGGTCGCGGAAGGCGCCTGCCGCGGCGACGGTGATGCCCACACCTTCCGTCGCGGGAGTCAGCGTGATCGTGACCCGCGTCCGACTCGGAGGGGGATGCGCCAACGGGCGCGCCGCAGCGCCCGCGTGCGGTGGGAGGAGGGCGAGGTGGTTCCGCGCTGTGGTGCCCCAACCGACAGCGGTCCCGTCGACACCGACCTCGACGGGGTACCCCCCGCCGCGGACGTCCTCGGCGATGCCGCACACGAGTTCGGCCGCGCGGTCGAGGCTCGCGCGGTCCCAGGTCGCGGCCGCGACGTCGACGCGAACCCCTGGGAGGGCTTCGTCGGCGAACTCACGGACGACCAGGCGCGAGCGGCGGGCACTCGAGCGCCAGTGGATCGCCCGAGCCGGATCGCCGTGGCGGTACTCGCGCACGCCGAGGATCTCGGGGCCCCCACCCTCACGCGCGACCTCCTCGCCGACCTCGACCGCCCACGGGGCATCCAGCGGTGGCGTGTGCAGATCGGGGATCGCCGGCAACGCGTACGTGGCCGCTGGGACCGTCCCCGTCGCCCTCGCCTCGACGAGGCCGAAGACGTCCGAGACGATGACCTCGACCTCGCCGCCGGTCACGTGACCCCGGGGGAGTGCTGCGGTGGTGTGCAGTCGCGCCCCGCCTTCGCGCCGCTCCGCCGTTCCCACCGTGCCGGTCAGGTGATCGATGACGACCACGTGAGCAGGGGTCGCGATGTCGAGCTCGACCTCGGCCTCGCCCGCGACCCCCGCGATGACGCGCGGAGGCAGCCGACGGCGTACCCGCACGCTGCCAGCAGCACGTCGCGCGGTGACCCAGCCGAACGGCACCGTGCCGATGAGCAGCGAGGCGAGCGCGATGACGAAGCCCGCGTTCACGTTCGCGCCAGCGCCGTACAGCAGCAGCCCCAGCGCCGCGTTGAGCACGGCTCGTCGGGTGGGGCGCGTCCGTGTGCGGCGCAGCGTGACCCACCCGTCGGGTTCCGCGCCGATGGGCGGGGAGGTCCCGGTGCGTCGGGGCGGGTTGGCAGTCACCTGTCTCGACCGTCGGTCACGCTCACGGCCTGTAACAGCTGGGCGACGATCGCGCGCTTGTCGGGCTGCTCACCGCCGGGCCCGCGGCCGACCACGAGCCGGTGCGCGAGGACGGCGGGGGCGAGCGCCTTGACGTCGTCGGGCAGCACGTAGTCGCGCCCCTCGAGCGCCGCACGCGCCTGCGCGGCGTGGATCAGCTGGATCGTCGCGCGCGGACTGGCTCCGAGCTCCACCGCGGGATGCGACCGCGTGGCGTCCACGAGCCGCACGGCGTAGGCGATCACCTCGTCGGTGACGGGGACAGCACGGACCTGCTCCTGCAACTGGGCGACATCGCTGACGGTCAGCACGGGCTTCAGCGACTCCAGCGGGTGACGCAGCACCTGCGCGCGGACCACCGCCGCTTCCTCGGACGTCGTCGGGTAGCCCACGCTCGTGGCGATGGCGAAGCGGTCGAGCTGGCTCTCGGGCAACGGGTAGGTGCCGACGTGCTCGAGGGGGTTCTGCGTGGCGACGACGAAGTGCGGGTGAGGCAGCTCGTGACTGATGCCGTCGACGGTGACCTGGTGCTCCTCCATGGCCTCGAGCAGCGCTGCCTGCGTGCGCGGGGTGGTGCGGTTGAGCTCGTCGACGAGGACGACGTTCGCGAACAGCGGTCCGGGGACGAACTCGAACTCCCGGAGGTGCTGGACGTAGATACTCGAGCCGGTGACGTCGGCTGGCAGCAGGTCCGGTGCTCCCTGGACCCGGGCGAAGCCTCCGTCGATGGAGCGGGCCAGCGATCGCGCGAGGACGGTCTTGCCGACCCCCGGGACGTCCTCCAACAGCAGGTGCCCGCCTGAGGCCAGGGCGACGATCGCGAGTTCGACCACGCGTCGCTTGCCGGTGACGACTTGCTCGACGTTGTCGACCAGACGACGCAGGGCGGTCGCTGCGCCACGGGGGGCGAGGGTCTCGGCGGTCACACGAGCTCCTGCGGTCGGCACGGCCCTCGGGTCGTCGGAACGGTCCCCGGTTCGCGTGTCGGCGCACGAGCCGCGAAACTCCAGCGGTACCGTCGTCGTTGTTGTCGGCACGCGAGGGGGGCGTGTTGAGCGTTCCGGTGCTCCCCAGGATGCCGGAACCAGACCCAGCGCGCTCGGCCCGACCACGGCGGACGGACCGCCGAACGGAACGTGAGGAGCAGCCGGACATGACGCAGCCACCTCCCGACGACGGCGCCGACGACGGCGTCGTCTCCGCGGAACCGCTCGGTTTCGCGATGGCGGACCCGGTCCGGCAACGTCGGACCAGTGCCACCGGGTTCCTCATCGACGCGTTCCGTCGCCGCCGGATCGGCCGCGCGACGCTGTCCGGGCTGACGATCGTGCTCTTCCTGGCCGGCGTCGGCATGTTCGCCTACCCGTTCATCACCGACGTCTACACCAGCCAGGTGGTCCAGAAGGGGTTGCAGGAGGAGTTCGACGAGATCCAGGTCGCCTCGTTCGAGGAGTGGGAGGCGGAGGTCGCGGGTGAGACGGGCAAGCCGCTGACCAAGATCGTCCTGCCCAAGCTCGACGTCGCGACCCTCGTCGTCGAGGGGACGTCGCCGTCCGCGCTGCGCGCCGGAGCGGGCCACTACCCCAACACCCCACTTCCGGGCCAGGTGGGCAACGTCGCCATCGCCGGCCACCGCACGACCTACGGCCGCCCGTTCAACCGCCTCGACCAGATGCGCCCGGGCGACGACGTGTGGCTGGTGACTCCCGTTGCCGACCACCGCTACGTCGTGGTCTCTGCCCGCGAGGCCGGCTGGATCGCCAACCCCTACATCACCACGCCGAAGGACTGGAGCGTCGTCGCTCCCACCAGCGACGCGTCGCTGACCCTGACGACGTGCCATCCGAAGGGCTCCGCGGCCGAGCGGCTGGTCCTGCGTGCCGAGCTCGCGGAGACGTTCGAGGCGGGCTACTACGACCGGACGGTCGCGGCCGCCGCCTGAGGCGTCCTCGGTTGGCAGGTTGTGCTCGACGCGCGCCACGGCTGGGCACACGCCACGTAGGCTCCGAGGCGTGTGGACCCCTCGCCTCCTCGCCCTCGTGGTCGTCGTCGCCGCGGCGGCCTGTGGCACCGGTCCGCCCGACCACGTCCGACTCGGGCTGGTGGCGCCGCTCACCGGATCGCGGGCCTTCATCGGCCAGGAGATGCTCAACGGCGCGCGGATCGCCGTGGAGGAGCTCAACCGCGAGGGTGGTCTGCTCGGCCAGCCGGTCGAGCTGGTCGTCGAGGACGACGCCGATCTCGTCGACCTCCCCGGCCAACTCGCGGACCTGGCCGAGCGCCAACGGGTCACCGCGGTCGTCGGGCCCGAGGCGCCTGGCGTCCTGCTCGGCCCGCGCAGCCCGCTCACCCGCCGCGACGTCCCCGCCCTGCTGCCCTCCGCGCTCGCCGGGGACGTGACGGACGCGTCGTCGCTCGTGATCCGCACCATCCCCGCAGCCGTGGATCAGGCCGAGACGCTCGGCCGCTGGCTCAGCGACGTTCGCGCCATCGACCGCCTCGCGTTGCTCATCGCCGACCCCGTCGAGGGCGACGCCGCCCGCGAGGATCTCCTCGACGGCTTCGTGCGAGGCGGCGTCGAGGTCGAGGCGGTCGTGGAGGCAGCCGGGGATGCCGCGGACCTCGGCCCGTCGGTCGCTGCCCTCCGGCGTGCGGCACCCGACGTCCGGGCGGTGATGCTCTGGGGTCCGCCCGCCCCGGCGGCGCGCGCGACGATCGCGGTCCGACGTCAGAACTGGGACGTGCAGGTGCTCGTACCGCCGAGCGCCTTCGTCTCGGAGTACCGCACGCTCGCCGGCGACGCGAGCGAGAACGTCGTCCTGGCGTTCCCGTACCGGGAGGAGTGGTTCACCGAGCCCGTCCTCATGAACTGGCTGCTCCGCTACCACCGCGAGCACGGCCTCGGAGCCATCCCCGAACTCGAGACGCTCGTCCTCGATGTCCCCGTCGCGGCGGTCGCCGCGTACGACGCCGTGATGCTGGTCGCCGAGGCGGTCAGGGTCACCGGTTCACGGGTTCCCGCCGAGGTGGCGAACGCGCTCGTCGACGTCGAGGTCGAGGGGATCCTGCGGACCTACGAGCTCGGCGGGGCACGGGAGGCGTGGGACCCTCGCGACCTGTACGTCGCGCGGTTCCACCAGCTCGCGACGGTCTACGACGTCGATCCGCGTCTCGACCTCGACGAGCAGCTCAGGCTGTGGCAGGCACAGGTGAACGCCGAGTACATCCCGCCATCGGTCCTCGAGGGGCCCGGCGGAGCGATCATCGAGGCGATCATCGCCGAGCGCATCGGCGAGGTGAAGGAGTACATCCCCCCCGCCCCGCCACCCGGACCGATCACACCGGGGGGCGTCACTCGATGATCCCACGGCGGATGGCCGTCGCTACCGCCTGGACGCGATCATCCACTCCCAGCTTCTCGTAGACACGGCGCAGGTGGGACTTCACCGTCTCCGGGCTGACGCCGAGGTCGGCTGCGACCGTCTTGGTGGATGCGCCCAGCGCGACCGCGCGGAGGACCCGTAGCTCATGAGCGGTCAGCCGGTGTTCCGACGCGGCTTCGGCCGCTAGGGGCCCGATCCGTTCCAGGAACGGCCCCGTGATGCTGGGGTGGAGGTACGCCGAGCCCTGGCTGACCGCCACGATGGCAGTGACGAGCGTGTTGCGACCGCAGTGCTTGGGCACGTAGCCACGTGCGCCTGCCGCCAGTGCCCGGGTCACGGTGTCCGCGTCGTCGTGCATCGTCAGGATCAAGATGGGTAGCTGCTCGTGCTCGCGTACCAGCGCCTCGGTCGCCGCGATCCCGTCGTGACCTTCGTCGAGCGTCACGTCGACGATGACGAGGTCCGGTCGAGTTGCTGCGACGAGCTGCAGGGCTTCGGCCTCGCTCGGCGCGACACCCACCACCTGGATGTCCTCCTGTGCGAGCATCGTCGTCAGGGCGTCCGCGAAGACCTGGTGATCCTCGACCAGTGCTACGCGCAGTGTCACGTCCGCCCTCTCCCCGCGGTCACACGTCCCGCCCACGCAGCGGGATGTCGATCCGCAACGTGGCGCTTCGCTCGGAGGTCACCAGGTCCAAGCCGCCCCCAACGTACGCCAGTTTCTGCTGCAGCAGGCTGAGGCCGGATCCGTTCGAGCGATCCGAGGCGACGTTCCTGATGTCGTTGTGCACCACCAACGAGATCCGATCCGACGTGCGCGACAGCACGACCCGGATGTCCTCAGCCGCGGCGTGGCGACGGGCGTTCACGACGCCCTCCTGAAGGCTCTCCAGCAGCAGCACGCCAAGGGACGACGAGATGTCGTCCCATCGACCAACGCCGACCTCCACGTTCACGCGGCAGTTCTGTTCTCGGCTGAAGCGCCGCGCGAAGCGCTGGATGGTGTTGCCCAGCCCGTCGCTGTCGACGCTGCGGCTGCGCAGATCGAAGATCGCCCCACGCAGGCTCTGGATCGCCGTGTCTATCCCTGCAACGAGACGAGGCGAGACCTCGCGGGCGACGGCGTGCTGTCCGTTCCCCACGGCGTGCTCGATCGTCTCGGCCGTCAACCTCGTCGCGCTGAGGCTCTGCAAGGTGACGTCGTGGATGTCCGCGGCGATGCGGACGCGTTCGCGGTCGCGCTCGTCCACCAGCCGATCCGCGAGGCGCCGATGCTCCCTCTCCAAGGAGCTCAGCTCATGCGACACCACCAGCGCGTGTCGTGCACTCAACAGGGGCAGCGCCAGCAGGAGGACCGCCCACGCCCCGATGCGGTCGTGCGCCATGCCGAGCGCAACCCCCATCGCACCCAGCATCAAGTAGGTCACGGCGGCCGTCGGTCGATCGGGGATGATCGCGGCGACCGCGCGGTGGACCGGTGTGCCGCGAGCGCTGCGCTCGGCGACCGCGACGAGCGACCAGTTCGATAGGTGGTAGGCCAGCACGGCGAGGAGGATGGTGGCGGCGGTCGGGCGCGCTCGCAGGTGCAGGATCGCCGACGCTGCCGTGGTGGCGAGGGCCATCTGCATGCGGTTGAAGAGGGCGTGCGACAGCCTGGTCTCCCCCCGCAGCTCCCAGACGGACACCGCCGAGACGCCGACCAGGACCCCGGCCACGGGCGGGTGGAAGAGGTAGGCGATAGCGATGTTCACCGGTGAGCTCATCGATAGGTAGACGTTGCTCGTGGCGGGGGCGGGCAGCGCGTTGGAGACCGCTGCGAGGGCCCCCCACAAGAGCAGCGCCGTGACCGGTCTGCCTGCGCCGGCGCGGACGGCGACGATGATGAGCGAGACGGACGCCGCCGCGAGGAGCCCGATGTAGGCCTGGAAGGCGGCGGTGGCCTGTTCGGTCCGCGCGGTGGTGGCGGTGTGCCCGTCACCGCGCGGACCGAACCGGTCGTTCAGCGCCAGTTGGCGGTCGCTCCGGCTACGAGCAACAGGCTGGCCAGTGAGGCGAGGCGGATCGCGATCCGCCGGATCGTCCTCGTCAACTCCTCCATCGTGGGAACCTCCCCTTCGTCGTTCGGGATGGTTCCGCTTCGCTCGTTGTGATCGGACGCTCACCGGGTGGCCTCCTGGAGGTCACGACTCGAGTCGTCATCGACCCGGGAGCGACGTGCCAGGCCCCGCGGGCCCGCCTTCGGCCAGCGGTCGCTCGCGCTGGAGTCAGGGTGCCCACACGTGGAGCGATCCCGATCACACGCCGGGTGAGGCTCGCACACCCCGGACGGGTGGTCAAGACGTCACCCATCGGGGCTACCTCCACCGTGGCCCAACTGGCACGGTGGCCCGGCCACGCGGCCGTCACCCCGGCGGCGTGGCGGAGCGAGCAGCGGAGCGGAGCGGAGCGGGGGGGGCGGGGGTGGCTGGGCCGGGTCACGTCGGAGGGAGGCGCGTGGTGGCGCGTCACTGGTTCCGCGTGGCCGCGGTACGGAGGTGGACGCGCGCCGCCGTGGCGCTAGCAGGGGCCGCCGTCGTCGTGACGGCGGCACCTGCCGTCGCCGATGGGGGGCACGTCTCAGGGGCGTTGGCGTTCGTGAACGGCAGTCGCAGCGCCAGCGGCAGCCCACCGGTCTCGCTCGACCCGGGCCTATCGTCGATCGCGCACGGCTGGGCCGTGACGCTGGCCCAGCGCGACGAGCTGGTCCACAACGCCCGTTTGCCCGCGGCCCTGGAGGATGCGTTCGGCAGCGGCTGGGTCTCCGCTGGCGAGAACCTCGGTCGCGGACCCAACGTGACGTCGATCCACGACGGCTTCCTCGCCAGCGCGAGCCACCGCGCGGTCCTCCTCGATCCGGCGTACACGCTCGTTGGCATCGCCGTGGTGCCCAACGGACAGCGCCTGCTAACGGTGCACGTCTTCGTGCACCCGGCGGCGCCCGCCCCGGCGGCGGTCACCCCCGCGGCCGATCCGCCGGGCGGGGCGCCGCCTCCCTCTCGATCGGGTGGCGACACCGTGGCGGCCGCGCGCCCCGCCGTCCACCCGTTGGCCGGTCTCGCGGCCACGAACCGCGCCCCGCCGACGCAGGTCCGCGATCATGTCCCGAGGCTGCGGTCGAGGGCCGTGTCAGCGGCGCGCGCGGGCACGGTCGGCGCTCTGCCCGCGGCGGCGCGACCGCCTGACCGATCCCGGGCCGTCCCAGCGTCGGTACAGCCCCGGTCCTGATCGACCTCACGGTGCTGGAGCCCACCTCCGAGGCACTGGCGGGAGCGCACGGCTCCGGACGGGTCGGGACGGATCGCACGAGCTGACCGCGCCCCCTCCTAGGCTGGGGGAGTGCCGACGACCCGGTCGAACCCGTTGCGGGTGGAGCAGCGCGGCCCACAGCGCGTGGAGCAGCGCGGCCCACTCGTCGGGTGGCCTGCACCGTCGCACGCGTGAACGACCCCGCGGTCCTCGTCTCGACGGCGCTGGCGCTCGGCGCCGCGTACGCGCTGGTGGGCGTCGCCGTCTCGACGGTGGCGCTCGCCACCCGGACGCTGCATCTGGCGGTCGGCCCGATCCTGGTCGTCGGGGTGCTGGTCCGCCTCCTCCTGGGAGTGACCGAGGTCGTGGGCGTGCCCGACGTGGTCGCGGTCCTCGCGGGCCTGACCGTGGGAGCGTTGCTGTCGGCGCTGTTGGAACCGCTGGTCCTCGGCCGGCTCCGCGACGGGCTGCCGTGGTTGATCGGGCTGGTCGTGGCTGCCGCGGTGCTCGAGACCGCGGCGGCGCGGTGGCTCGCAACTCGGGCGTTCCGACCGCAGCCGCTCGTCGGTGGCGAGGGCACGGTCGAGCTCGGTGGGGCGGTCATCGGTGTCCCGCTGGTCGTCGCCCTCTTGATCGGCCTGCCCACCGCCGTCGTGCTCGCCGTCATCGTTCGCCACACACGCTGGGGCAGGCGACTCCGCGTCGTCGGTGCGTCGCCGCCAACGGCGGAGCGTTCGGGGTTCTCCCCCGCGGTCGTCCGCGCCAGCGTGCTGGCGTTGTGCGGTGCCGTCGCCGTGCTGGCCGGCCTGCTCATCGCGCCGGTCACCTTCGTCGGGGTGGGGCAGGCCGCCCCGCTCACGGTCCGTGCGGTGGCCGCCGCAGCCCTGCTCGGCCCCGGCGGGCCGAGGTGGGCCGTGCCCGGTGGCTTCGCGCTGGGCGCCGTCGAGGCGGTCGCGCAGTCGGCGTGGCCGAGAGCAGGAGGCGAGGTCGGGGTGGCCGTGCTCGTCGTCGCGCTGCTGGTGTGGCGTGGGAGCGAGAGGTCCCAGGCGTGGGGCCGCGCGTGGTGAGACGCGCGTGGATCCTCGTCCTCGTCGTCGCAGCCGTCGCGACAGCGTGGTTCGCCCCGCTCCCGGTGGTGCTGGGAGGCAACCGACTCGTGGTGTTCGCTCTGCTCGCCACCGGGGCGTGGATCACGCTCGGCCGGGCCGGCCTGGTCGATCTGGCAACGGGCGCGGTCGCGGGTGTCGGTGCGTACCTCGGAGGCGTCACGGCCGGCCTGGTCGGTTTCCCGATGTTGCTGGGGCTGCTGTGCGGGACCACCGCAGGCGCCGTGACGGGAGCGTTCGTGGCCGCCGTCGGCGGCCGGGTCGGGCGCACCCTGTCGGCCCTCACCTCCCTGGCGCTCGCGGCGGCCGCCGTCACCCTGTTCGCCGTCCTCCCGGGCGCGGGCGGTGGGAGCGGGTTCCACGCCGTCCCCCTGCTGACCGGCCACGACCGGGTCGACCTCGTCGCCCTGCTCGTTCTCGCCGCGGTGGCGGTCGTGGTGGCGCGGTGGTTCGACACCTCGGTCGCAGGAGCGCGTGCGGCGGTTGCGCTCGATGCCCCGGCCGTAGCTGCGTCGCTGGGACGGCCCCCAGCGTTCGACGCGGGGGTCGCCGGCGCGGTCGCGGGGGCCGTGCTGGGGCTCGCCGGGGCAGCAGGCGCGGCCGTCACCGGTTCCGTCGCGCCGGGGGCGTACGGGCTGCGGCTGTCCGCCGGTCTCGCCCTGGCGGTGCTGGTCGGCGGGGCGCATCCGCTGGCCGGGGCGGTCGGGGCGCTGATCGTGTGGGGACCGAGCATCATCTGGCCCACGGCACCGATCGTCGGCGACGCCCCGCTGCTCGTCATGGGGCTCGCCGGTCTGGGCCTGCTGTGGGTGCGAGCGGGTGGACTCCTGCCTCGTTCCGGCCAGCTGGTTCCGACCACCTCCCCCGACCCGCCGACGTCCGCCGGCGCGACCCTCAGCGTGACAGACGCGAAGCTGCCGGGCGGCCGGGTCGATCTCGAGGTCCTTCCTGGAGAGGTCGTCGCGCTCGTCGGCCCCAACGGCTCGGGGAAGTCCACGCTCCTCGCGCGCATCGGCGGCCAGCTCGACGATGCCGGGACGGTGCGCATCGATGGCGCGCAGCCTCCTCACGGAGCGGTGGCACGGGCCAGGCGTGGCGTCGCGAGGAGCTGGCAGCGGGTCCCGGGACTCGATCAACTCGACGCCGAGCGCGTCGTGACCACCGATGTCGGCGCCCGCGCCGCGGTCGCGTGGGCACGTGAGGTGTTGGGCGAGGGACCGGGCGCCGATCAACTGGTACTCGTGGCGGCGCGTCGACCGGCGCTCGCTCTGCTCGACGAGCCCGCGTCCGACCTCCCGCCGGATCGTGTCGCGCGCTTCGTGCGCGGCCTCGCCGCGGGCGGCGCCGCGGTCCTCGTGGTCGAGCACCGCCCCGAGCTGGTCACCGAAGCCGACCGCATCGTGCACCTCGGTGGTGATCCGTGAGCCGTCTCCGCGCGGACCTCGTCGTCCAGCCCGCTCCGGTCTCGCTCGATCTCGGTCCAGGAGAGGCCGACCTCGTCGACATCGAGGCGGTGGCGCCGCTGACCGGCATCGGCCTGCACCTGCTGGAGCGGCGCCGTCACGACGTTCGCCTCGATGGCCGTCGGTTGGATCGGCACGGACCCGCCGGGCGTGTCCGCCGCGGTCTGGGCGTCGTATCGGGTGCACCCGTGGCTGCGGATGTCTCGATCCTGGACCAGCTCGCCGCCGTCCGGGGAGCGGCAGCCGCTGGAGCCGCGCTCGCCGAGGCGCCCCTGCTCGCCGGGCGCGGCGCCGACCCGGCGGGGATCCTGTCCGGAGGTGAGCGCCGCGTGCTGGCGTGGCTGCGGTGTCAGCTCACGCGCCCGCGGGCGGTCGTGCTCGCCGCTGCCGGGACGAGCCTCGATCAGGACACACTGCGGTGGTGCGACGGCGTGGTGGCGCGGTGGCGTGCGGAGGGGGTCGCGGTGGTCGTCCGGCCGGGGCGCGACGAGGAGCGAGCCTGGGCTGCTCCGGACTGAGTGGAGCTGACTCCGGTGTGTCATCATCCGGCTTCCCGGACCACCACCTGGCGAACTGGGGTGGAACCCGGGCGCCGAAGCTGCCGACGAGGGATACGTGCACACCACGGGCGATCACCGGTTGCGCCGCGCCGTGTGCGCGGTGCTCGCTGCGGGCGTCGCCGTCCTGACCGTCGGGGCACCGGTGGTCGCGGCGGTCACCTGGCGTGTCGACTCCCCGACCGACGAAGAACCGATCCAGACGCCCGCGGCTATCCAGGTCACCACCCAGCGGGAGCTCCTCGATGCGCCCGTGGAGCAGGTGGACGTACGCGTGGTCGGCACCGGCCAGGCCATCGGGCAAGCGGTCGCGCTGGGATGCATCGAGGGATGCAACGGTGAGCAGACGCGCCGCGACGGTGGCGTCACCCTCGACCCCGCCGCACCCGCGGACTTCTTCGCTGGTGCCGCGCCGATGTGCAACGGCGGCTGGAGGCTCGAGCTGCGCCTGAACCGAGGCGAGTGGCGGAACGGCTCCGCGTTCACCGTCTCGTACCCGCCCTCGGCGGTCCCCTCGCTGGATCTCACCGCCGGCGACAACCGGGTGGACGTGAGCTGGGGTGCCGCGCCCGAGCCCGACGTGTCGGGCTACAGCCTCCACCGCCGGCGGGCGGGCGCCTCGTTCTGGGGGCACCCCATCGGTGAGTTCGCTCCGGACGTGCGCAGCTTCCGCGACACCGGTCTGGAGCCCGGCGAGTACGAGTACCGCGTGACCACCCACCGGCCCGACGGCATCGGGGCTGCGCCCTGCGTCGACGATGGCAAGAGCCTCACTGCTACGAGCGCCCCGAGCGCGACGACGGTCGGGTCCCCGCCGTCGCCACGACCGACCTCCTCACCCTCGCCGGGTGGTGCCAGTGGTGACGAGACCTCCGGTGGGGACGGCGACACGACCGGCGATGGCGACGGTGATGGGGGAGGCGACGGTGGATCCGCTGGCACCGGTGGGGATGGCGGTACCACCACCGGAGGGAGCACCCGTCGCGTCACCCCGCCACCGCCGCCGTCCGGGTCGGGCCCCGAGCTGAGCGCCCCGGATCTGCCTCGCCCCCAGGTGGCCCAACCCGAGGAGCACTTCTTCGGCGAAGGTGAGGGCTTCGAGGAGCTCCTGGACTACGGGGATGCCGGCGAGGACCCCGACAGCGACTCCACCGAGGAGCTCGGCGAGGTGGAGGTCGAGGCCTCCGGGTTCACCAGCGTCATCACGCGCATCTTCGACTCCGATCGGGTCGTGCGCTTCATGGCGGCCAGCCTCGTGCTGTTCACGCTGGCGCTCCACGTGATCCGCTGGATGCACGAGGGCGACGTCGCCTGACCACCACGGTCGGTCATCACCCGCTGTGGGACAGCAGCAGATCGAGCACGCGCACCGCCCCGTCCTTGTCGAGCGGTTCGTTGCCGTTGCCACACTTGGGTGACTGCACGCACGACGGGCAGCCGCTCCGGCAGCCGCATCCGGCGACGGCCTCCCGGGTCGCCCGCAGGTGCTCCGCGAGGCGGTGGTAGCTGCGCTCCGCCAGTCCAGCCCCACCGGGGTAGCCGTCGTACACGAACACCGTGGGCAGGCCGGTGTCGGGATGCAGCGCCGTGGACAGGCCGCCGATGTCCCACCGGTCACAGAGCGCGATCAGGGGAAGCAGGCCGATGGCGGCGTGCTCGGCGGCGTGCAGCGACCCCGGCACCCGTGTCGGGGTGACGCCCGCACGCTCGAGCAGGTCGGGTGCGACCGCGTACCAGACCGCCACCGTTCGCAGCTCGACCGGCGGCAGCTCGAGGTCGATGCGCTCGACGACCCGGTCGGTGCCGGGGTAGAAGACCTCGTAGCCCGTCACCTGGGTGACCACGCGGACGCGTCCGAGCCGCAGCGGGACAGGCCCCCACGCCGAAGCGTCCAGTTCCTCGAGCACGGTCACGTCGGTGTCGGACCGTGCCCTCGACGCGTGGTTGATGCCCGGTGCCTCGTGGGCGACCGCGAGGCGCCGATCGAGGTCGAGGCGTTCGATCTCGTACTGGCGGCCCTGGTGGAGGTAGACCGCACCGGTGTGGACCTGGGTGTGGGCACGCGCCTCGTCGACGTCACCGACGAGGGCTCCGGTCGCCGCGTCCACGATCCGGATCGGGTCGCCACCGACCGACCGCAGGTTCACCTCGGCGGCAGCACGACGTCTGCCCACCCAGAAGTGCCGGCCGCCCCGCTCGCGCAGTCGACCTGCCTCCACGTCGTCCGCCAGCAGCTCCGGCGCGGTGGGTCCGAACCACCGCTCCGCCTCCTTCGCGTCCAGCGGCTGCTCCTGGCAGGCGCAGCGCAGGTGCGGCCGGAGCAGGTAGGGGTTGGTCGGGTCGACGATCGCGTCCTCGGGGTCGCGCGTCAGCAGATCGTCGGGGTGATGGACCAGGTACTGATCCAGAGGGTCGTCGGCCGCGACCATCACGCCGGCGCTCTCGGAGGCCGCTCGCCCCGCCCGCCCCAGTCGCTGCCAGAACGACGCGATCGTCCCCGGGTAGCCGGCGAGGATCACCGCGTCGAGGCCACCGACGTCGATGCCTAACTCGAGTGCCTCCGTGGCCGCGACGCCGAGCAGTCGCCCCTCGGTGAGCGCGACCTCGAGCTCGCGTCGCTCCTCCGCGAGGTAGCCGGCGCGGTACGACGCGACCGCGTCCGCCAGCGGGTGGTCGTCTCCGAGGCGCTGGCGCGTGAACATCGCCACGAGCTCGGCGGCCTTGCGTGACTTGACGAACACGAGGGTCTGGACCTCGGCGCCGACGAACGAGGCGAGCAGGTCCGCGGTCTCGCGCAGCAGGGACCGGCGCGTGCCCTGCTCCTCGTCCTCGAACGGCGGTTCCCACAACCCGATGTCGATCGCGCCCCGCGGGGCGCCGTCGATGACGGTGGCGCCCACGTCGAGACCGGTCAGCGCGCTCGCGTGCTCGGCCGGGTTGCCGATGGTGGCGGACGCGAGGATGAAGGTCGGCGCCGCGTCGTAGCGCTCACAGAGGCGCCGCAGCCGCCGCAGCACGAGCGCGACGTGCGATCCGAACACGCCGCGGCTGGCGTGGCTCTCGTCGATCACGACGTACCGCAGCCGGTGCAGCAGGTCGCCCCAGCGCTGGTGGTCGGGGAGCAGGCTGTGGTGCAGCAGGTCGGGGTTGGTCAGGAGCCAGTTGGCGGTTCGCCGGATCGCGTCGCGCTCGGGCGTGGGTGTGTCGCCGTCGATCGCTGCAGCACGGAGCTGGGGCAGGCGCCACTCGCGCAGCTTGCGCAGCTGATCGCGGGCCAGCGCCTTGGTGGGTGCGAGGTAGAGCGCCGTCGCTTTGTCGTCCGCGAGCAGGGTCTCGAGGACGGGAAGCTGGTAGCACAGGGTCTTCCCGCTCGCCGTGCCCGTCGACACGACGACGTGCTGTCCGTCACGGACCCGGGCGAGCGCCTCGGCCTGGTGGCTGTACAGCTCGGCGATGTCGAGCCACCCGAGCCGGTCCACGAGCGGGGCGGGGAGATCGCCGGGGATGGGAACGGTCCGCGCCCGACGAGCCGGCAAGCGAGCGAGGTGGACCAAGCCCTCACCCTCGCCGCCCTTGGTGGTCGCGGCGATGAGCTCGAGGACTTGGCGGGGATCCACGGCCGGGAGCCTAAGCACTGCGGCGCCAGCCGCATCGCCGGCCCGCGTTGGGTGGCCGGGGGCGCGGCTGTTCCGGGCCGCTGGGTGACCGACGTCGGCGGGGCGGATGCCGGCGGCGTGTTCGTTCGTCGTCGGGACACGCGCCCCGTCGGCGTCGGTCGGTCGCTGTGCAGTTGTCATGGATCGGGATGGCCCTGGCTTCAGCC